>NZ_JBFAZW010000044.1:0-77853 GCF_040682015.1 Dactylosporangium sp. NPDC051485 | reverse complement strand
GTGCCCGCGCCTGCGGTCCCCGCGTCCGTTTTCCAACACCACCCCGCCGCGCGTTCCCGGTCGTGGGGCCCGCGTCGGCGTTCCCGGTCGTCGGCGTTGTTGCAGCTCTGGTAAGGTTGACCGGTTCGTGAGCTGTCAATTGCGCAGTGCTTGTTTACCAGAGAGTGTTGAGGTTGCATCCGTGGCCGGAACCGTGGCAGACCCGCAGGGGATCACCAATCCGCCGATCGACGAGCTGCTCGAGAAGACGACGTCGAAGTACGCCCTGGTGATTTTCGCGGCGAAGCGTGCCCGTCAGGTCAATGCCTACTACAGCCAGCTGGGCGAGGGGCTCCTCGAATACGTGGGCCCGCTCGTGGAGACCACGCCGCAGGAGAAGCCGCTCTCCATCGCCCTGCGTGAGATCAACGGCGGTCTGCTGACCGCCGAGCGCATCGAAGAGACGCCCTGAGCGAGACGACGCCTGACCGGTCCGCCGGGTCACGACCTCGGGTCGTGCTCGGCGTGGCCGGCGGCATTGCCGCCTACAAGGCCTGCGAGCTGCTGCGGCAGCTGACGGAGTCGGGCCACCGGGTGCGGGTCGTCCCCACCGCGGCCGCCCTCTCCTTCGTCGGCGAGGCCACCTGGGCGGCCCTGTCGGGCCAGCCGGTCAGCACCGGCGTGTGGACCGACGCCCACGAGGTGCCGCACGTGCGCCTCGGGCGGGAGGCCGACCTCGTCGTCGTTGCGCCCGCCACCGCCGACCTGCTCGCCCGGGCCGCCACCGGGCTCGCCGACGACCTGCTCACCAACGTGCTGCTGACCGCCCGCTGCCCGATGCTCTTCGCCCCGGCGATGCACACCGAGATGTGGGAGCACCCGGCCACCCAGGCCAACGTCGCGCTCCTGCGCTCGCGCGGCATCGTCGTGCTGGAGCCCGCGGTCGGCCGCCTTACCGGCGCCGACACCGGCAAGGGGCGCCTGCCCGAGCCCGCCGAGATCTTCGCCGCGGCGGTCCGGCTGCTGCGGCGCGGCGCGAATACGGCCCCTGATCTCGCCGGACGGCACGTCGTGGTCACCGCCGGCGGCACGCGCGAGCCCATCGACCCGGTGCGGTTCATCGGCAACCGCTCGTCGGGCAAGCAGGGCTACGCGATCGCCCGGGCCGCCGTCGCTCGCGGGGCCAAGGTCACGCTCATCGCGGCCAACGTGGGCCTGCCCGACCCCGCCGGCGCCGACCTGGTGCGGGTCGAGACCACCGAGCAGCTGCGGCAGGCCGTGCTGGCCGCCGCCTCCGCCGCCGACGCCGTGATTATGGCGGCCGCACCCGCCGACTTCCGGCCGGCCGAGTTCGCGGCCAGTAAAATCAAAAAGGTGGACGGGGTGGCGCCCACCCTGGAGCTGGTCACCAACCCGGACATCGCCGCCGAGCTGGGTGCGGCCAAGCCCGCGGGTCAGGTGCTCGTCGCGTTCGCGGCCGAGACCACCGACCTGGAGCGGGCCGTGGCCGCCGGTCAGGAGAAGCTGCTGCGCAAGCGGGCCGACCTGATCGTGGTCAACGAGGTGGGCGTGGACAAGACCTTCGGGGCCGAGCACAACCAGGCAGTGATTCTCGGTGCCGATGGCATCCGATATACATTGCCCGAACTGTCCAAAGACGATCTGGCTGATAGGATTTTGGATCGGGTCGTCGAACGTTTTGCCTGATCGTTCGGCTGGTCGCAGCGACGCGATCGGTTCCGGCGGGCCGGAAATGCGACAGAGCCCTCACTTGGCGGTGGGCCGTCAAGCCGTACACTCTGGCCAAACTTCTTTGTCGATCGTCGCAACCACTTGAGGAGCAACCTTGGCCCGCCGCCTGTTCACGTCAGAGTCGGTCACCGAAGGTCACCCCGACAAGATCGCCGATCAGATCAGCGACGGCGTGCTCGACGCGCTCCTTCGGCAGGACTCGCGCAGCCGGGTGGCCGTGGAGACGCTGATCACCACCGGTCAGGTTCACGTCGCCGGCGAGGTGACGACGACCGCGTATGCCGACATCGCCAAGATCGTGCGGGAGACCATCCTCGGCATCGGCTACGACTCGTCGAAGAAGGGTTTCGACGGCGCGTCGTGCGGCGTGAGCGTGTCGATCGGCTCCCAGTCGCCCGACATCGCCCAGGGCGTGGACGCCGCGCTGGAGGCCCGCGAGGGTGCCGGCGACGCGCTGGACCTGCAGGGCGCCGGCGACCAGGGCATGATGTTCGGCTTCGCGTGCAACGAGACGCCGGAGCTCATGCCGCTGCCGATCGCGCTGGCCCACCGGCTGGCCCGCCGCCTCTCCGCGGTGCGCAAGGACGGCACGATCCCCTACCTGCGGCCCGACGGCAAGACCCAGGTCACCATCGAGTATGACGGCCTGCGCCCGGTTCGCCTGCACACCGTCGTGGTGTCCAGCCAGCACGCGCCCGACATCTCCCTGGACTCCCTGCTCACCCCGGACGTCCGCGAGCACGTCATCGGGCCCGAGCTGGAGGGCCTGGGCCTGGAGACCGACGGCTACCGCCTGCTGGTCAACCCGACCGGCCGCTTCGAGATCGGCGGCCCGATGGGCGACGCCGGCCTGACCGGCCGCAAGATCATCGTCGACACCTACGGCGGCTACGCCCGCCACGGCGGCGGCGCCTTCTCCGGCAAGGACCCGTCCAAGGTGGACCGCTCGGCCGCCTACGCCATGCGCTGGGTCGCCAAGAACGTCGTGGCCGCCGGCCTGGCCGACCGCTGCGAGGTCCAGGTCGCCTACGCCATCGGCAAGGCCCACCCGGTCTCCCTGTTCGTCGAGACCTTCGGCACCGAGAACGTGCCGGTCGAGCGCATCGAGAAGGCCATCAACGAGGTCTTCGACCTGCGCCCGGCCGCGATCATCCGCGACCTCGACCTGCTCAAGCCGGTCTACCAGCAGACGGCCGCCTATGGCCACTTCGGCCGCGAGCTGCCCGGCTTCACCTGGGAGCAGGCGACCCGCACGGCCGAGCTGAAGTCCGCCGCCGGCGCCTGACGCCCGCCCCCGCCTGCCGACCTTGGCCGATCAGTCCGCACCCCGGAATGATCGGCCAGCGTCATTTTCCGAAAGTCCCTCAGATCGGCCAGAGTCTATTGAGCCGGCGCTCTTCCCGGAGTCGGACCTCAAGCCGAAGGCGGCCGCCGAGCGCATTGCCGGAAATGCCGGCGGCCGGGCCCGCGCGGCCCGATCGGCGCCCCCGCCGAAACGCGCCGCCGAGCAAAACCCGATCGCCCGGGTGTGCGTCGAAAGCCCCCTGCCGCACCTGGACCGCCCGTTCGACTATCTCGTCCCGCACGCCGCGGCCGACACGGCGGTGCCCGGCTCGCGGGTGAAGGTCCGCTTCGCCGGCCAGGTGATCGACGGCTTCGTCCTCGCCCGGGAGGCCGAGTCCACGCACGAGGGCAAGCTGCTGTTCCTCGAGCGCGCGATCTCGCCGGAGCCGGTGCTCACCCCGCAGGTCGCCCGCCTGGCCCGGGAGATCGCCGACCGCTACGCGGGCACCCTGTCCGACGTGCTGCGCCTCGCCGTGCCGCCGCGGCACGCCAAGGTCGAGGCGGCCGAGGCGCCCCCGCCCGCCGACGGGCCCGGCATCCCGGACGTCGACCCGGACGCCTGGGGGCACTACACCGCCGGGGCGGCGCTGCTGCGGGCGCTGCGCGACGGGCGGATGCCACGGGCCGTGTGGACGGCGCTGCCCGGCGAGGACTGGCCGGCCCGGCTCGCCGAGGCGGCCGCGATCGGCCTCGCCGCCGGCCGCGGGTCACTCATCGTGGTGGCCGACGCGCGGGACCTCGACCGGCTCGACGCCGCCCTGCTGCGCACGCTCGGCGGGCCGGGGCGGCACGTCGCGCTGTCGGCCGCGGCCGGGCCCGCCGAGCGCTACCGGCGGTTCCTGGCGGCATCCCGCGGTACCGCCAAGGTCGTGATCGGCACGAGGGCCGCCGCCTTCGCCCCGGTCGCCGATCTCGGCCTCGTCGCGATCTGGGACGACGGCGACGACCTGCACAGCGAGCCGCGCGCCCCGTACCCGCACGCGCGGCAGGTCCTGCTGGCCCGCGCCGAGCAGGAGCGATGCGCGGCGATCGTGGGGGGCTTCGGGCGCACGGCGGAGGCGCAGCAGCTCGTCGAGACCGGCTGGGCCATCGAGGTCGGCGCCGGCCGGGACGAGCTGCGCCGGCGCATGCCCCGCGTGGTCACCGTCGGCGAGCGCGAGCACGCCCGCGACCCGCAGGCGGCCGCCGCCCGCCTGCCCTCGGTGGCCTGGCGCGCCGCCCGCGAGGCCCTGGCCGGTGGCGCCCCGGTGCTCATCCAGGTGCCCCGCCGCGGCTACCTGCCCTCGGTGGCCTGCGCCGACTGCTACACCCCGGCCCGCTGCGCCCACTGCTCCGGGCCCCTCGCCCTGCCCGCCGCCGACGGCGTGCCCTCCTGCCGCTGGTGCGGCCGCCCCGCCGCCGGCCACGCCTGCCCGGAGTGCGGGGGCCGCCGCCTGCGCGCCGCCGTCGTGGGCGCCCGGCGCACGGCGGAGGAGCTGGCCCGCGCCTTCCCCGGCACCGTCGTGCGCACCTCGGGCCGCGACGAGATCCTCGCCGCGGTACCGCGGGAGCCCGCCCTCGTCGTCTCCACCCCCGGCGCCGAGCCCCTGGCCGACGGCGGCTACGGCGCCGTATTGCTCCTGGACACCTGGGCCCTCCTCACCCGCGCCGACCTGCGCGGCACTGAAGAGGCCCTGCGCCGGTGGTTCGCCGCCGCCGCCCTGGCCCGCCCGGGCGCCCCGGTCGTGGTGGTGGCCGACGGCGCCCTCGTCGCCGTGCAGGCCCTCCTGCGCTTCGACCCGGGCTGGCTGGCCGCCCGCGAGCTGGCCGACCGGCGCGAGCTGGGCTTCCCGCCCGCGGTGCGCATCGCCGCCCTGACGGGGGCGCCAACGGCGGTGGCGGAGCTGCTGGCGCTGGCCGAGCTGCCGCCGGGGGCGGAGATCCTGGGACCGGTGCCGGCGGCGGAGGGGCAGGAGCGGATGCTGGTGCGGACCGCCCGCTCGGCCGGCAAGGCGCTGGCGCTGTCCCTGAAGGCGGCGGCGGGCGCCCGGTCGGTGCGCAAGGCGGCCGACCCGGTGCGCCTGCAGATCGACCCTCTCGACCTGATCTGAGGCGCTGTCGAGTTCTTCGCTTCTGGGGCGGAACTGGCATCACGGGGTGAGGGCCGCCTGCAGGGTCTTGAGCAGCGGCGGGGCGCCGTTGCGGTTGTCGACCTCCACGTGCGGCACGGCCGGCGGGCGGTCCGGCGGGATGGCGGCCAGGAACTCCGCCCACCGGGCCAGCTTCTGCCCGTCCCGGTACGAGCCGCGGGCCAGCAGCCGCGCCCGCAGCGTCTCGGGGTCCGAACGCACCCACACCAGCCGCACCGGGTCGCCGCCCAGCGCGCCCACGAACGCCGCCCAGCGCGCCGCGTCGGAGATCTGGCCGGTGAACGGGCCCGACAGCAGCACCGGGCAGCCGTGGGACCGGATCTCGCGGGCCGTGGCGGCCATGCCGGCGTACTCGTGCGGCTTGACGTGGACGTCGTACCACGGGCCCTCGCGCTCGCCCGCGGGCCGGCCGGCCGCGGCGAGCGTCGCGGTGACGAACTCGCCGTACATGGTGTCCTTGTCCAGCAGCGCCGGCGTGGGGGAGAGCAGGCGCAGCAGCAGCGCCGCGACCGTGGACTTGCCGGCGCCGGGCGGGCCGGCCACAACCCAGGCGGGCGTCACGCGACCAGCAGCTGGTTCGTGGCCAGCTCGCGGTACAGCGGGCTCACCTCCAGCAGCTCCTCGTGGCGCCCCACGGCGGCGACCCGGCCGGCCTCGAGCACCACGATCTGGTCGGCGTCGACCACCGTGGACAGACGATGGGCGACCACGATCATCGTGCGGTCGCGGGCGACGGTGTCGATGGCCTCGCGCAGGGCCACCTCGTTGCGGGCGTCGAGGTTGGACGTCGGCTCGTCGAGCAGCAGGATCGGCGGGGCGGCCAGCAGGGTGCGGGCGATGGCCAGGCGCTGGCGCTCGCCGCCGGACAGCAGCACGCCGCCCTCGCCGACCTGGGCGTCCAGCCCCTGCGGGGTGCGCACGACGATGTCGGTGAGGTTCACCGCGTCCAGCACCGCCAGCATCTGGGCGTCGGTGGCGGCGGGGACGGTCAGGCGGAGGTTCTCCCGCAGGGTGCCGGCCAGGACGGGGGCCTCCTGCTCGACGTACCCGAGCTGGGCCCGCAGCGCCTGGCGGGGCAGGTCGCGCACGTCGACGCCGGCCACCCGCACGGCCCCGGCGGTCACGTCGTAGAAGCGCTCGACGAGCTGCAGCAGCGTGGACTTGCCGGCGCCGGACGGGCCGACCAGGGCGGTGCGGGTGCCGTACGGGACGGTGAATGTGACGTCGGACACCACCGGGACGGGGGCGGCGGCGTAGCCGAAGGTGACCCCGTCGAAGGCCACCGCGGCCGGCCCGCCCACCGGCGCGCCGGTGCCGGCGTCGACGTCCAGCGGTACCGTCAGGATCTCTTCCATCCGTTGCAGGGCCCCCAGTCCGGTCTGCAGCTGCGTGTACGCGTGCAGGGCCTGGCCCAGCGGCATGACGAGGAAGAAGAGGTACAGCACGAAGGCGATGAGCTCGCCGACCGTGATCGTGCCGCTGGCCACCCGCGCGCCCCCGACGCCCAGCAGGAGCAGGAACGCGCCCTGGATGGCGGCCGTGCTGGCCGGCCCGACGAGGGCCTGCAGCCGGGCGATGCGCACGCCGGCCCGGTAGGCCTCCTCGGCGCTGCCCTCGACGGCGGCGATCTCGCGGTCCTCGGCGTTGCTGGCCCGGATCGTGCGGGCGGCCGACAGCGCGCGCTCGACGGCGCTGGTCATCTCGCCGATGCGGGCCTGGGCCGCCTCCGAGGCGGGCCGCACCCGGCGGGAGAACAGCACGGCGACGGACAGGCCCAGGGCGAGCCCGGCGCCGGCGGTGAGGAACAGGACGGGGTCGAGCAGGATCATCGCCACCGCCGCGCCGACCACCATGACGGCGCCGGTGACGGTCTCGAACAGCCCGGAGGTGACCACCGCCCGCAGCAGGGTGGTGTCCGCGCCGACCCGGGAGAGCAGGTCGCCGGTGCGCCGCTGGTCGTACTCGGCGATCGGCAGCCGCAGCAGGTGGCGGGTCAGCCGCCGGCGGGAGGTGAGGACCAGGCCCTCGGCGGTGCGCTGCAGCAGGTAGTCACGCACCGCGTTGACCAGGGCCACGGCGGCCAGGACCACGACGAGCAGGGCAACGGTCCGGGCGATCGGCTCTGAGGCCTGCAGGCCGTCGAGCACCCGCCGGGTGAGCAGCGGCTGGGCAAGGGTGGTGACCGAACCGAGCAGGGAGAGGACGCCCACGACGACGAGGGTGCCCCGATGATCACGCAGGTACGGCAGCAGCGACCGCAACGAGACGCGAGGCGTGTCAGACACGCATCAAAGCTAATGCCTGTGTCCGGAAACGTCGGCCGGGACGGCTGAGGGCCACCGGGTGTCGTACTGGCGTGCGAGGCCCGCCCCGCCACCTGCGGGGAGTCGCTCGACCGCACCGGCGGACGAGGAACCGCAAACGCCCGGCCAACCCGGTCGACGTCTGCGGTATCGGCACTAGCCTAGACTTGAACAACCAGAATCGGATCACAATCGAGGTGCCGCTTGACCGTCCAGTCCGTCCGCCTGTTCGGCGACCCTGTGCTGCGCACGCCCGCCGACGCGGTCGCCGACTTCGACAAGGAGCTGCGCAAGCTGGTGAGCGACCTGCTCGACACCATGCGCCAGCAGAACGGCACCGGGCTCGCCGCCCCCCAGATCGGCGTCGGGCTGCGGGTGTTCACCTTCGACGTGGACGACGTCGTCGGGCACCTGGTGAACCCGGTGCTCGAGTTCCCCGACGAGGAGGAGCAGGACGGGCCCGAGGGCTGCCTGTCCATCCCCGGGGTGTACGTCGACACGAAGCGCCGCCAGAACGTCATCGCCAAGGGCTTCAACCAGCACGGCGACCCGATCCAGATCGTCGGCACCGGGCTGATGGCGCGCTGCGCGCAGCACGAGACCGACCACCTCGACGGCGTGCTGTTCGTGGACCGGCTCGATGCCGACCGGCGCAAGCAGGCGATGAAGGAGATCCGGGCGGCGGAGTGGTACAACCCCGACGCGCCCCCGGTGGTCAAGGCGAGCCCGCACGGGCTGTTCGGCATTCGGTGAGGCTGATCCTTTGAGGCTGGTCTTCGCGGGCACGCCCTCCGTGGCGCTGCCCTCCCTCGACGCCATCGCCGCCTCCGGGCACGAGCTCGTGGCGGTCGTCTCCCGGCCCGACGCGCCGGCCGGCCGCGGGCGGCAGCTCGTGCCCTCGCCGGTGAGCGCCTGGGCCGCCGAGCGCGGCATCCCCGTGCTCACCCCGGCCAAGCCGCGGGACCCGGAGTTCCTGGAGCGGCTGCGCGCCCTGGAGCCGGACTGTGCCCCGGTGGTGGCCTACGGCGCACTGGTACCGCGGGTCGCCCTCGACATCCCGCGCTTCGGCTGGGTGAACCTGCACTTCTCGCTGCTGCCCGCCTGGCGGGGCGCCGCGCCCGTGCAGCACGCCGTCCTGCACGGCGACGAGATCACCGGGGCGAGCGTGTTCCTGCTCGAGGAGGGCCTGGACACCGGCCCGGTGTTCGGCACGCTGACCGAGCCGGTCGGCCCGCGCGACACCTCCGGCGAGCTGCTGGAGCGCCTCTCCCACACGGGGGCCGAGCTGCTGGTCCGGGTCCTGGACGGGATCGCTTCGGGGGAGATTTCCGCGGTACCGCAGCCGCACGAAGGCATCACGACCGCCCCCAAGGTGACCGTGGAGGACGCCGAGGTGCGCTGGGCCGATCCGGCGTTCGCGGTCGACCGGCGGATCCGGGCGTGCACCCCGGCGCCGGGCGCGTGGACGACGTTCCGGGGCGAGCGGCTCAAGCTCGGGCCGGTCACCCCGCTCACCGCGGCGACCGTCATCGGCGGCTCGCCGACGCCGGAGCCGGGCGAGCTGGTGGTCGAGCGCAACCGGGTGCTCGTCGGCACCGGCACCGTGCCCGCCGTGCTGGGCCAGGTCACCGCCCCGGGCAAGAAGGCGATGCCGGCCGATGCCTGGGCCCGCGGCGCACGCGTCGAGTCCGGGGAGCGCGTGTCTTGATGCGCTCTGCGCCTCGGCGCGGTCCGGGCGCGCGGCCGGCCGGGGGCCGCGACGACCGTCTCGCGCGGCCGCCGCGCGGGGGCCGTCCGGCGATCGACCCGGCCCGGGAGGCGGCCTACGAGGCCGTCGCCGCCGTGCACCGCGACGACGCCTACGCCAACCTGGTGCTGCCGAGGCTGCTGCGCGAGACCGGCGTGTCCGGGCGCGACGCGGCGTTCGCGACCGAGCTGACGTACGGCACCCTGCGCCAGACCGGCACCCTCGACGCCATCGTGGCCGCGGCCGCCGACCGGGCGATGGACCGCATCGACCCGCCGGTGCGCGACGCGCTGCGCATCGGGGCGTACCAGCTGCTGCACATGCGGGTGGGAGCGCACGCCGCCGTGGCCACCACGGTGGACCTCGTGCGGTCCCTGGTGCCCGGGGCAGCCGGGTTCGCCAATGCGGTACTGCGCCGGGTCGGCGAGTCCGACCGCGCCGCCTGGCTGGAGCGGCTGGCCCCGCCCGGCTCGACCGAGCCGGTGGCCCGGGCCGCGCTGGCGCACGCCCACCCGCAGTGGATCGTCAACGCCTTCGCCGACGCCCTCGGCTCCCTCGACGAGGCCGAGCTGGCCCTGGACGCCGACAACCTGCCGCCGCCGGTGCACCTGTGCGCCCGCCCCGGCCTGATCACCCCGGCCGACCTGGCCGCCTCCCTGCGCGGGGCCACCGTCGGGCGCTACTCGCCCTACACGGTGGTCCTGACCGGCGGCGGCGACCCGGCCTCGATCCCGGCGATCCGCGACGGCCGGGCCCATGTGCAGGACGAGGGCAGCCAGCTCGTGGCCGCCGTCCTGGCCGACGCCGCGCTGGACGGCCCCGACGGGCGCTGGCTGGACCTGTGCGCCGGCCCGGGCGGCAAGGCGGGCCTGCTCGGCGCCCTCGCGGCGCAGCGGGGCGCCCACGTCACCGCGGTCGAGGTCGCCCACCACCGGGCGGCGCTGGTCGCCCAGGCCACGACGGGCCTGCCGGTCTACACGATCAACGCCGACGGGCGGGACGTGGGCAAGGACCAGGACCTCCCGGAAGGCGGCTTCGACCGGGTGCTGGTCGACGCCCCGTGCACGGGGCTGGGCGCCCTGCGGCGCCGGCCCGAGGCGCGGTGGCGGCGGCAGCCGTCCGACCTGCCGCCGCTGACCCGGTTGCAGCGGGAGCTGCTGCAGGCGGCGTTCCGGGCGGTGCGTCCGGGCGGCGTTGTGGCGTACGTCACCTGCTCGCCGCACCAGGCCGAGACCTCGGTGTCGGTGACCGAGGCGGCGCGGCGCTCGGCGATCGAGGTCGACCTGATGGATGCCCGGCCGTACCTGCCCTCGACGCTGCCGGAGGTGGGCACCGGACCGACCGTGCAGCTGTGGCCGCACCGGCACGGCACGGACGCCATGTTCATCGCCCTCCTGCGCCGCACCGCGTAGCAGCCGGAGAGCCGGAGGGGGCACGGGGCGGCGGCACGGCAAGGACGCCATGTTCGTCGCCCTGCTGTGCCGCACCGCGTAGCCGTCGCGGGAGCCGGAGAACCGGAGGCGGGCACGGGGCGGGATTGCCGGCACAACGGCCGAAACGGCGCAGTACGGTGCAGGCGGCGCGGCGGCGGGCGAGGGCCTATAGCATCACGGCTGTGCCGGACAACGTGATCGCGCCTTCAATCCTCGCCGCCGACTTCGCCCGCCTGGCCGACGCGGCCCAGGCCGTGGAGGGAGCGGCGGACTGGTTGCACGTGGACGTCATGGACTACCACTTCGTGCCCAACCTCACGATCGGGCTGCCGGTGGTGCAGAGCCTGCGCAAGGCGACCACGCTGCCGTTCGACTGCCACCTCATGATCGCCGATCCGGCGCGCTGGGCGCCCGGGTATGCGGAGGCGGGGGCGTACAACGTGACGTTCCACGCCGAGGCGGCCACCGACCCCGTGGCGGTGGCCAAGGACCTGCGGGCGGCCGGGAGCCGGGCCGGGCTGGCCATCGACCGGGACACCCCCGTGGAGGGGTACCTGGAGCTGCTGCCGCACTTCGACCTGCTGCTGATCATGACGATCAAGGCGGGCTTCGGCGGGCAGGCGTTCATCCCCGAGCTGCTGGAGAAGGTCCGCACCGCCCGGCGGCACGTCGACGCCGGGCATCTCGAGCTGCGGATCGAGGTCGACGGCGGGGTGGCCGAGGACACCATCGAGGCCTGCGCCGAGGCGGGGGCCGACACGTTCGTGGCCGGCACCGCCGTGTACGGCGCCGCGGACCCGGCGGCGGCGGTCCGCAAGCTGCGGGGCATCGTCGGCAACAGCTGAGCCGCCGCGAGTGCGGTACTGCCGCGGTCTCGGGGCAACGTGGGGCTACGGCCGCACCGTCGCGAGTCCCGAGGCGACGCCCGGGCTGCAGCTGTACTGCCGCGAGCTGCGGGGCAACGCCGGGCTGCAGCCGCACGACCGCGAGCCCGCGGGGTGTCGCCGGGCAAGAGGTGAACAACGCGAGCCGCGGGGCATCGCCGGGAGCGGCTGAGCGCGGTACCGTCCAACGGCAAGATGGCGGATCCGAGCGGACGGGGCGGCTGTGGGCGAACGCGATGTCATTCTCGTGGTCGACGACGATGCGGACATCGCCCGGTTCATCGAGGTCAATCTCAACCTCGAGGGCTTCGACACGCTGCTGGCGCACGACGGGGCGACCGCGCTCGCGCTGATCCAGGAGCACCAGCCCGCGCTGGCCGTGGTCGACTGGATGATGCCGCAGCTGGACGGGCTGGAGCTGACCCGGCGGCTGCGGGCCGACCCGATGACCGCGTCCATGCCGGTGATCCTGCTGACCGCGCGCGGGCAGACCGCCGACAAGGTGATCGGGCTGCAGGCCGGGGCCGACGACTACCTGGTCAAGCCGTTCGACACCCTGGAGCTGGTGGCCCGGGTGCGCTCGACGCTGCGGCGCAACCAGGAGAACCGGGAGGTCTCGCCGCTCACCGGGCTGCCCGGCAACACGCGCATCCTGCGGGAGATCACCGACCGGGCCCGGGCCGGCAGCGACTTCGCCGTATCGCACGTCGACATCGACCGGTTCAAGCCGGTCAACGACGTGTACGGGTTCGCCCGCGGCGACGAGTTCATCATCGCGCTCGCCCGGGCGCTGCACCGGGCCGTGGTCGAGGTCGGGCTGCCCCCGGCGTTCCTGGGGCACATCGGCGGCGACGACTTCCTCGTCGTGTGCGCGCCGGAGCAGCTCAAGGAGCTCACCACCAAGGCCATCCTGGAGTTCCAGACCGCCGCCGACGCGCTCTACGACCCGGTGGACGCCGAGCGCGGGTACATCGAGATCGTCTCCCGGGCCGGCGAGGTCCAGCGGCCCTACCTGGTCACCCTGTCGATCGGGGTGGCCATCGGCACGCCCGAGAGCGGGAAGTTCACCGACCCGCGGGAGATCATCGCGATCGCCACCGAGATGAAGAAGGTGGCCAAGAAGCACAACGGCAACTACGTGGCGGTCGACCGGCGCAGCGCCGTGGAGTTGTGACGCACATCCCGGTCCGAGCCGGGTAAGGACCGCCGGTTCTGTGCAAGACTCGGAAGTACGTACCCACCACGCGCTGGCGGGGCTCGGTGAAATTCCGAACCGGCGGTAATCGGCCCATCCACGGGCCGGGAGCCCGCGACCCGGTCGAAGCCATCGGCCGGTGGACCTGGTGTGAGTCCAGGGCCGACGGTCAAAGTCCGGATGGGAGTTCAGCGCGCGGGATCCGGTGCCGTCCGCCTGGCGGGTGGTTCCGGTGGGCTGCCGCGCTGTCCCCGTTTGGGGGTTTCCGTGGCGTCCCCCCGCGTGTGATCACAGACCACGCGGGAGAGGGCCATGGCAGACGACGAGACGTTCATGCGACGCGCCATCGAGCTGGCGCGCCTGAGCCTCGGCGAGACCAGCCCCAACCCCAACGTCGGGTGCGTTGTCGTCACCCCGGACGGGCGGATCGCCGGCGAGGGCCGCACCGCGCCGGCCGGCGGGCCGCACGCCGAGGTCCGGGCGCTGGAACAGGCCGGCGCGCTCGCCCGCGGGGCCACCGCCTACGTCACGCTGGAGCCCTGCGACCACACGGGCCGCACCGGGCCGTGCTCGCGGGCCCTGGTGGCGGCGGGGGTGGCACGCGTCGTGGCCGGCGTCCGCGACCCCAACCCGGTCGCCGCGGGCGGGGCCGGCACGTTGCGGTCCGCCGGGGTCGTCGTCGACATGGGTTCGGTACTGCACGAGTCGGCCCACGAGGCGATGGAGGGCTGGCTCACCGCCGTTTCCCGGGGCACCCCTTACGTCATCTGGAAGTTCGCGGCCACGCTCGACGGGCGCTCGGCCGCCGCCGACGGCACCAGCAAGTGGATCACGTCGCCGGCCGCCCGGGCCGACGTGCACCGGCTGCGGGCCGGCGTCGATGCCATCATCGCCGGCGCCGGCACCGTGCGGGCCGACGATCCGCAGCTCACCGTGCGCTCGCCGGAGGGCGAGCCGGCCGCCCGGCAGCCGCTGCGCGTCGTCGTCGGAGGCTCCCGCGGTACCGATGCGGGCTCCAGGGTTTCTGATCGTTCGGCACCGACCTGGGTCGCGGCGCCGGGCGAGGGCGGGCGGGTGGACCTGCCCGCCATGCTCCGCGAGCTCTACGCCCGCGGGGTGCGCGTGGCGCTGCTGGAGGGCGGCCCCACGCTGGCGGGCGCGTTCCTGGCCGAGGGGCTGGTCGACAGGGTGGTCGCCTACCTCGCGCCCAAGCTGCTCGGCGCGGGCCCGGCCGCGCTGGGCTTCGCGGGTATTTCCAGCATCGCCGAGGCCCTGACGCTCGACGTTGTCGACCTGGCCCGGATCGGGCCCGACGTGCGCCTGACGGCCACAGTGAAAGGTGCGTGACCAATGTTCACCGGCATCATCGAAGAGCTCGGCACGGTCGTCGCGATCGACCCGCTGGGCGACTCCGCCCGGCTCGCCATCCGTGGCGCGACCGTGACCTCCGACGCCGCCCACGGCGACTCGATCGCGGTCAACGGGGTCTGCCTGACCGTGGTCGACAACGCCGACGGGGTGTTCACCGCCGACGTGATGGGGGAGACGCTCGTGCGCTCGACGCTGGGCGCGCTGACCCCCGGATCGGCGGTGAACCTGGAGCGGGCCGCGACCGTGGCCACCCGGCTCGGCGGGCACATCGTGCAGGGCCACGTGGACGGGGTCGGCACGATCCTGGCCCGGGAGGCCGGCGATCAGTGGGAGACGGTCACGTTCGCGCTGCCGGAGGGGCTCGGGCGGTACGTGGTCGAGAAGGGCTCCATCACCGTCGACGGGATCTCGCTGACCGTCGTCAGCGTCACCGACGACACGTTCTCGGTCGGGCTGATCCCGACCACGCTCAAGCTCACGACGCTCGGCGCCAAGGGCGTCGGCGGGCGGGTCAACCTGGAGGTCGACATCATGGCGAAGTACGTGGAGAAGCTGCTCGGGAAGGCCGCCCGATGAGCGGTCCGGAGGGTAGCGGAGGTGCCGGCCTGACCGCGCAGGACACCGGCCTCGACCCGATCGAGCGGGCGATCAAGGACATCGCCGCCGGCCGGGCGGTCATCGTGGTCGACGACGAGGACCGCGAGAACGAGGGCGACCTGATCTTCGCGGCCGAGTACGCCACGCCGGAGCTGGTCGCGTTCATGGTGCGCTACACGTCCGGGTACATCTGCGTGCCGATCACCGAGGCCGAGGCCGACCGGCTGGACCTCCCGCCGATGTACCGCACGAACGAGGACCGGCGCGGCACCGCGTACACCGTCACGGTCGACGCGCGGTTCGGCGGTACCACCGGGATCTCCGCCGCCGACCGGGCCCGCACCATCGGGCTGCTCTCCTCGCCCGACACGCAGCCGCACGACCTCTCGCGGCCGGGCCACATCGTGCCGCTGCGGGCCCGGGACGGCGGCGTGCTGCGCCGGGCCGGCCACACCGAGGCCGCCGTGGACCTGGCCACCCTCGCCGGGCTGCGCCCCGCGGGCGTGCTGTGCGAGATGGTCAACGACGACGGCACGATGATGCGCCTGCCCGACCTGCGCGCCTTCGCCGCCGAGCACGGCCTGGCGCTGGTCAGCATCGCCGACCTCATCGCGTACCGCCGCCGCACCGAGCAGCAGGTCGACCGGGTGGCCGAGACCCGGCTGCCCACCGAGCACGGGGTGTTCCGGGCCGTCGGGTACACCCAGCAGTACGGCAACGGCGAGCACATCGCGCTGGTCTACGGCGACCTCGGCGACGGCGAGGACGTCCTCGTCCGGGTGCACTCCGAGTGCCTCACCGGCGACGTCTTCAGCTCGGTGCGCTGCGACTGCGGCCCCCAGCTGGACGCCTCGCTGAAGATGGTCGCCGCCGAGGGCCGCGGCGTGGTCCTCTACATGCGGGGCCACGAGGGGCGGGGCATCGGCCTGATCCACAAGCTGCAGGCGTACCAGCTGCAGGACCTCGGCCGGGACACCGTCGACGCCAACCTCGACCTCGGCCTTCCCGCCGACGCCCGCGACTACGGCACCGGCGCCCAGATCCTCGTCGACCTCGGCATCAAAACGATGCGACTGCTCACCAACAACCCGGCAAAGCGGGCGGGTCTGGAGGGGTACGGTCTGTCCGTGCTGGGTCGTGTGCCCCTGCCGACCCGGCCGCACCCGGAGAACGTGCGCTACCTGCGCACCAAGCGGGACCGCATGGGGCACCTGCTGGACGAGCTCGACGAGGTCGCGGAGGGACTTGCGTAATGGCTGGTAGTGGGGCGCCCGTCCTGCAACGGGTGGACGGCACGGGACTGACGCTGGGCATCGTCGCCACGAGGTGGCACGGCGAGTTGGTCGACCACATGCTGAGCCGCGCCATCGAGGCGGGCGAGGCGTCCAACGTCGACCACATCACGGTGGCGCGGGTGGACGGCGCGGTGGAGCTGCCGGTCCTGGCCCAGGCCCTGGCCCATCGCTTCGACGCGGTGGTCGCGCTGGGCGTGGTGATCCGCGGCGACACGGCCCACTTCGAGTACGTCTGCCAGTCCGTGACCGACGGCCTGACCCGGGTCGCCCTGGACGAGAGCACGCCCGTCGCCCACGGCGTGCTCACGGTGGACAACTACGACCAGGCTCGCTCCCGGGCGGGGTTCGAGGACTCGAGCGAGGACAAGGGCTACGCGGCGGCGCTGGCGGCGCTGGACGCCGCGGTGGCCCTGCGGCTGGTCGCCAAGTCCTGAATTCGCCGGACGGGTTCGGTCCACGGCAGTGCCGAACCCGTCCGGCACTGCCGTGCGAGGCGGTCAGACCTCCAGGGCGGCGGCCAGGTTGTCGCGGAAGGAGCGCTCGGCCGGGGTCACCTGCTCGCCGCCGATGCCCAGGATGCCGCCGGTGCTCGCGGCGCCGACCACCTGCTCGGCCAGGGTGACCAGCCAGTAGCGGTAGGCCGCGGCGTCGGCCGGCTCGGCCTTGGCGGCCAGCAGCTCGTGGGCGGCGCGGGCGCGCGAGATGACGTCGGCCAGGCCGGCCTCGCGGTCGGGGAACTCGATGACCGGGGGCTCGTCGCCGTGGGTCACGTCGCCCTGGCGCGCGACGACCTCCTCGGCGACCAGCTTGACCAGCGGGCTGGAGGCGCCGCGGCCATCGGCGATCGTGGTCATGCCGGCCGTCCACTCCTCGCGGGTGCGGCGGCTGCCGTCGGCCTCGGCCTGGGAGGCCGCGATCAGGACGGACTGCGGGAGGCCGACCAGCAGGCCCCACTCTTCGTCGGTGTACTTCGGCTCCGTATCCACGACGCACAGGGTAACCAGGCGATCGAACCGGCAAACCGAAGGGCGCGCCGCACGTCGCAGTCGGCCACCGGGCGGTACCACCGTGGCCGTCACGATGGGGTGAGGCGCGACACGCCTGTCAGTAACCGGATTCCGTTTCCCGGTGCACAGCTGCAAGAATTCGTGCCCGTGAAGACCTTCGACGAGCTGTTCGCCGAGCTGAGCGCCAAGGCGGCGGCAGGCACCCCCGGATCCGGCACCGTCGCGGCGCTGGAGAAGGGCGTGCATTTCATCGGCAAGAAGGTCGTCGAGGAGGCCGCCGAGAGCTGGATGGCGGCCGAGCACGAGGGCCCGCAGCGCACCGCGGAGGAGATCTCCCAGCTGCTGTACCAGGTGCAGTGCCTGATGCTGGCGACAGGGCTGTCGCTGGAAGACGTCTACCGACATCTGTAGTTCGGTCCCGTCCTTCCCCGATCCCGCCACCGTCTGGAGACCAGCTCACATGCTTCGCATCGCCGTGCCCAACAAGGGCACCCTGTCCATCCCCGCCAGCCAGATGCTGCAGGAGGCCGGCTACCGCCAGCGCTCCGACCCCAAGGACCTGCTCTGCCGCGACGAGCCCAACGGCGTCGAGTTCTTCTACCTGCGCCCGCGCGACATCGCCACCTACGTCGGCTCGGGCGACCTCGACCTGGGCATCACCGGCCGTGACCTGCTCATCGACGCGGGCAGCCCGGCCGTGGAGGTGCTCGACCTGAACTTCGGCCGGGCCACGATCCGCTTTGCCGCCGTACCCGGCTCGGTCAAGGGCTCCAGCCCGTCCGACCTGGAGGGGCTGCGGGTCGCCACCGCCTACCCGGGCGTGATGGAGCGCTACTTCGCCGAGCACGGCGTGCGGGCCGAGGTCATCCGGCTCGACGGCGCGGTGGAGAACGCGATCCGCCTCGGCGTGGCCGACGTCATCGCCGACGTGGTCGAGACCGGCAAGACCCTGCGCCAGGCCGGCCTGGACACGCTCGGCGAGCCGATCCTGAAGAGCTCGGCGGTGCTGATCCGCCGCGCCGGCGAGGAGCTTCCCGCGGGCGTACCGCAACTGCTCCGCCGCCTCCAGGGCGTCCTCGTCGCCCGGCAGTACGTCATGCTCGCCTACGACGTGCGGGCCGACTCCCTCGACGCGGCCGTCGCGCTCACCCCCGGCATCGAGTCGCCGACCATCTCCCCGCTGCACCGCGAGGGCTGGGTCGCCGTCCAGGCGATGGTGCCCCAGGCCGACGTGCACCGGATCATGGACGAGCTCTACGACGTGGGCGCCCGCGCCATCCTGGTGACCGGAATCCACGCCTGCCGGTTGTAGCGCCTGATCCATGCCTGAGGCGGGGCTGCGGCGGGCCCAGATTCCGCCCAGCGGCGTCCCGCGCAAGCCCGGTTACAACACCGGTAGCCTGGCTCGCGCGAGCCACCACTGGACGAAATCTGGACTCCGCCTCGCTCCCACCTCAGTCATGGATCAGGCGCAGTGGCACACTGGGGCCGTGAGCACGCCTAACCCCGTTTTCGCACGGCCCCAGCGGGCCCGGGTCATCGCCTACGTCCTCGCGGCGGTCGTCGTCGTGGTCTTCACGCTGATCGCCTTCGGCCTGCACGGCAAGACCGGCGACGGGCCCGGGTACTTCCAGCGCGGCGACCAGGCGGCGATGATCGGCCTCGGGCTGTGCGCGGCGGCCGGCATCCTGCTGATGGTCCGGCCCAAGGTCGTGGCCGACGAGCAGGGCGTGCGGGTGCGCAACATCATCGGCTCGTACGACCTGCCGTGGGACACGGTGCGCGCGGTCTCCTTCGGCCGCGGCGCCCCCTGGCTCACCCTCGACCTGCACGACGACGAGCGGGTGGCGGTCATGGCGGTGCAGATGGCCGACAAGGACTACGCCGTGAAGGCCGCCCGCGGACTTCGTGCCCTGCACGCGGCGGCCTTGACACCGACCGTGGTAGAGTAGTCCGCGTCGACCGCACCCCCATCTCGGATGGGGTGTTCGAAGCGGGGCCGTGAGGTCCCCACCCGCGCAGCTCGCAGGCCGCCGGGTCCGGTCCGACCGATCCGCCGTTCAGTGTGGACCGGTCGAAGCGGCCCTCGCCTGCGCTTTGCGCGGCGGGGTTTTTTGTGTTGCCGCGGCGACGGTCGACCGCAGGAGCTGAAAACACCTATCGAGGAGGCCACATCAGCGTCGAGCCACGCGTCAACGAGCAGATCCGGGCACGTGAGGTCCGGCTGGTCGGCCCGGAGGGTGAGCAGGTGGGCATCGTCCCGCTTGAGCGCGCTCTCCAGCTGGCCGCCGACGTGGACCTGGACCTGGTCGAAGTTGCGCCCATGGCACGCCCGCCCGTCTGCAAGCTCATGGACTTCGGCAAGTTCAAGTACGAGAGCGCGCTCAAGGCCCGGGAAGCCCGGCGTAACCAGCAGCAGACCGTCATCAAGGAGATGAAGCTCCGCCCGAAGATCGATCCGCACGACTACGAGACCAAGAAGGGTCACGTGGTGCGGTTCCTGAAGGCGGGCGACAAGGTCAAGGTAACGATCATGTTCCGTGGCCGCGAGCAGAGCCGCCCGGAGCTTGGTTTCCGGCTGCTGCGCAAGCTCTCGGAGGAGATCTCGGAGCTGGGCTTCGTCGAGGCCGCGCCCAAGCAGGACGGCCGCAACATGATCATGGTCTTGGCCCCTCACCGCAACGTGAAGGCCGCGGCGACACAGAGTCGCGAGCCCAAGGCGGACGGCGGCGCGGGCTCGGAGGACGAACCAGTCGCCGAGCTGCCCGAGGTTGTCACCGCCGACCAGGCGTAACACGCACCGTCATATCAACCACCGCGTCGTGCGGGCGGGCCCGCACCACGCGGTTCCCGGCTGCGCGCCGGAGCGCTGTGGCACCCTGTCTGCTCCTCAGGACGGCAGGGTGCTGGCGCACTCTAGGAATGAAGGGCAACACAAGCATGCCGAAGTTCAAACCGCACTCCGGGATGAAGAAGCGCGTGAAGATCACCGGTGGCGGCAAGATCCTCAGGGAGCCGGCGGGTAAGCGGCACCTGCTCGAGGTCAAGTCCAGCAAGCGAACCCGGCGCCTGAGCGGCAACGTCGAGCTCGGCCAGTCGGAGACCCGCAGGATCAACAAGCTCCTCGGCCGATAACTGCGGCGTTCTCCCCCCGACCTTTCTTGACTTTCGACCGGCCGCACGGGCAGACCCCCGGCCGGTCTTGCATGAGGAGTAAGAACCGTGGCACGCGTGAAGCGGGCAGTGAATGCCCAGAAGAAGCGCCGCACCGTCCTGGAGACCGCCAGCGGTTACCGCGGGCAGCGCTCGCGCCTGTACCGCAAGGCCAAGGAGCAGGTGCTGCACTCGATGCAGTACGCCTACCGCGACCGTCGCGACCGCAAGGGTGACTTCCGCCAGCTGTGGATCACCCGCATCAACGCCGCGGCGCGCGCGAACGGCCTGACCTACAACCGGCTCATCCAGGGCCTGCGCCTCGCCGGCGTCGAGGTCGACCGCAAGATCCTCGCCGATCTCGCCGTCCGCGACGAGAAGGCGTTCAGCGGTCTGGTCCAGGTGGCGAAGACGGCCGTTGCCGCAGCCTGACCCGCACGCACTGTCACGACCCGGGGTGTTCACCGTTCGGACGCCCCGGGTCGTTGCCGCTCGGCGCCTGCACCGCCGCCGGGACCGCGACGAGACCGGCCGCTTCCTGGCCGAGGGCCCGCAGGCGGTCCGCGAGGCCGTCCGGGCCGGCGTCGTCGCCGAGCTCTTCGCCACCGCCGAGGCGGTGCGCCGCTACCCCGAGCTGACGGGGGACGCCAGCCTCGTCGACGACGGCGCCATGCAGGCCCTCGCCGACACCATGCAGCCGCAGGGCCTCGTGGCCGTGTGCCGGCAGCGCGACGTCCCGCTCGCCACGGTCCTCGCGTCGCGGCCCCGGCTGGTCGCCGTCTGCGTCGACATCCGCGACCCCGGCAACGCCGGCACCGTGCTGCGCACCGCCGACGCGGCCGGCGCCACCGCCGTCGTCTTCGCAGGCGACGCCGTCGACCCCTACAACGGCAAGGCCGTGCGCTCGTCGGCCGGCAGCCTGTTCCACGTCGACGTGGTGCGGGCCCGCGACGCCGCCGCCACGATCGCCGCCCTGCGCGCGGCCGGCGTGCAGACCCTCGCCGCCGACGGCTACGGCGACACCGACCTCTTCGACCTCGACGCCGAGCTGGCCCGGCCCACCGCCTGGCTCTTCGGCTCCGAGGCCCACGGCCTGCCCAAGGACCTGCGGGCCGACCGGCGGGTCCGGGTGCCCCTCTACGGCGGCGCCGAGAGCCTCAACCTCGCGGCGGCCGCCGCCGTATGCTTGTACACTTCGGCGAAAGCCCTGAGGAGCGTGTGATGAGCCTGTTTATGTGGCCCGCCGGTGGCGGTGGGCGGATGGGGCTCAGTATCTCCTGAACAGCGGTACCCCCTGACTCCTTCCCACGGCCGGCGGGCGGACCTCACTACACTGTCCGAGGCCAATCTCCCGTGGGAAGAGTCCGATGACGTACCGCAATGATCCGTACGACCCGAAGCAGCCGGCCCTGCTCGACCAGAGCGCGCTCGACGACGCCGTCGCCGGGGCCGACAAGGCGTTCGCCGACGCCGGTGACCTGGACGCCCTCGCCGCGCTGAAGCATCAGCACCTCGGCGACAAGGCCCCGGTGTCCCTGGCCCGCCGCGAGATCGGCTCGCTGCCCCCGGCGGCCAAGGCCGATGCCGGCAAGCGCGTCAACCTCGCCCGCGTCGCCATCCAGGCGGCCTTCGACGCCCGGCTCGCGGTGCTCACCGCCGAGCGGGAGGAGCGCGTCCTCGTCGAGGAGACGGTCGACGTCACGCTGCCGACCACCCGCCGCCCGGCCGGTGCCCAGCACCCGCTGACCAAGATCACGGAGCGGGCCAGCGACCTGTTCGTGAGCATGGGCTACGAGGTCGCCGAGGGGCCCGAGGTCGAGTGGGAGTGGTACAACTTCGACGCCCTCAACATGCACCCGGACCACCCGGCGCGCTCGATGATGGACACCTTCTTCGTCGCCGCCGGCAGCACGTCGGACCGGTCCCAGGCGCAGATCGACTCGCGCGTCGTCCTGCGCACCCACACCTCGCCGGTGCAGGCGCGCACCATGACGACCCGCAAGCCGCCGATCTACATCGTCTGCCCGGGCCGCACGTACCGCACCGACGAGCTCGACGCCACCCACACCCCGGTCTTCCAGCAGATCGAGGGGCTCGTGGTGGACAAGGGCATCACGATGGGGCACCTCAAGGGCACGCTCGACAAGTTCGTCAAGGGCATGTTCGGCGAGCAGGCGCGGACCCGGCTGCGCCCGGCGTACTTCCCGTTCGTCGAGCCGGGCGCCGAGATCGACGTGTGGTTCCCGCAGCATCGCGACGGCCCGCGCTGGGTCGAGTGGGGCGGCTGCGGCATGGTCAACCCGCGGGTGCTGCGCGCCTGCGGGATCGACCCGGAGGAGTACTCCGGCTTCGCGTTCGGCATGGGCATCGAGCGGGCGCTGATGTTCCGCAACGAGGCGTCGGACATGCGCGACATGGTGGAGGGCGACGTGCGGTACGCGCGGGCGTTCGGATGGGAGGCCTGAGGTGCGCGTTTCGCTTTCCTGGCTGCGTGAGCACGTCGACCTGCCGGCCGGCCTCGACGGTGACGGACTGGAGAAGGCCCTCGTCAAGGTCGGCCTGGAGGTCGAGGAGCTGCACGACGCCGGCGCCAGCGTCTCCGGGCCGCTCGTGGTCGGCCGGGTGGAGTCGATCGAGGAGCTGCAGGGGCTGAAGAAGCCGATCCGGTACTGCCTGGTCGACGTCGGCAACGAGCAGCCCCAGGGCATCATCTGCGGCGCCCGCAACTTCGCCGAGGGCGACCTGGTGGTCGTGGCGCTGCCCGGCGCCGTGCTGCCCGGCGACTTCACGATCTCGGCCCGCAAGACCTACGGCCGCGTGTCCAACGGCATGATCTGCTCCGGCGAGGAGCTCGGCGTCAGCGACGACCACGACGGGATCATCGTGCTGAGCCCGGACTCGGCGAAGCCCGGCGACGAGGCCCGGCCGATCGTCGGGCTCGGCGACATCGTGGTCGAGATCAACGTGACCCCGGACCGCGGCTACTGCTTCTCGGTCCGCGGCATCGCCCGCGAGCTGTCGCACTCCCTCGGCGGCGCCTACCGCGACCCGGTCGCGGCGGTGGTCCCCATCGAGGGCGACGGCAGCGACGCGTACCCGATCGAGGTGCTCGACAGCATCGCCTGCGACCGGTTCACCGCCGTCGCGGTCCGCGGCGTCGACCCGGCCGCGCCCACCCCGCAGTGGATGAAGCAGCGCCTGGCCACGGCCGGCATCCGCACCATCTCGCTGCCGGTCGACATCACCAACTACGTGATGATCGAGATGGGCCAGCCGATGCACGCCTGGGACCTCGGCCAGCTCACCGGCCCGCTGGTCGTGCGGCGCGCCGAGGCGGGGGAGAAGCTCACCACGCTCGACGGCGTCAACCGGGTGCTCGACCCCGAGGACATCGTCATCGCCGACGGCGCCGGCGTCGTCTCGCTGGCCGCGGTCATGGGCGGCACCACCACCGAGGTCTCCCCGGCCACGGTGGACGTGCTGTTCGAGGCCGCGCACTGGGACCCGCGCTCGGTGGCCCGCACGATCCGCCGGCACAAGCTGCCCAGCGAGGCCGGCAAGCGCTACGAGCGCGGCGTCGACCCGCAGATCACCGCGGCCGCCTGCGCGCGGGCGGCGGCGCTGCTGGCCGAGCACGGCGGCGGCACCGTCTCCACCGGCGTCACCGACGTCTACGCGGTCGTCCCGCCGGCCTCGATCACGATGTCGGTGCGGCGGCCGTCGCAGCTGGCCGGCGTCGAGTACGCGCCGGAGCGGGTGCTCGAGATCCTCGCGATGATCGGCACGCAGGTCGTGGCCGACGGCGACCGGCTCACCGTCACCCCGCCGAGCTGGCGGCACGACCTCAACGACCCCGCCGATCTCGCCGAGGAGGTGTTGCGCCTCGACGGGTACGACCGGATCCCCAGCGTGCTGCCGATCGCCCCGCCCGGGCGTGGGCTGACCGCCCTCCAGCGGCGGCGGCGCACCATCGGCCGGGCACTCGCCGACGCCGGCTACGTCGAGGCGCTGTGCTGGCCGTTCGTCGGCACGCCGGCCCTTGACGCGCTGCGGGTCCCGGACGGCGACCCGCGCCGGGAGGCGCTGCTGCTGCGCAACCCGCTGTCCGACGAGGAGCCGGCGCTGCGCACCACGCTGCTGCCGCCGCTGTTCGCCGCGCTGCGCCGCAACCTCGGCCGCGGGCTCAAGGACGTGGCGCTGTTCGAGATCGGGCCGGTGTTCCTGCCCGCCGGGCCGCTGCCGGTCTTCCCGGCCGCGGGCGTCGACGGGCCGCCGAGCGACGAGGAACGGGCCGGGATCGACGCGAACCTGCCGCACCAGCCGTGGCACGTCGCCACCGTCATCGCCGGCGAGGCCGACCCCGCCGGGTGGTGGGGCGGCGGCCGCGCGGCCGACTGGGCCGACGCGGTCGAGTCGGCCCGGACCGTCGCCGCGGCGGCCGGCGTGACGCTCACCGTGCGTGCGGCGAACTACGCGCCGTGGCACCCGGGGCGCTGCGCCGCGCTGCTGGTCGGCGACGTCGTCGTCGGGCACGCGGGGGAGCTGCACCCGGCGGTCTGCGCGGACCTGGACCTGCCGCGCCGGACCGTGGCGATGGAGCTCGACCTGGACGCCGTGCCGCTGCCGGGCGTGTCGATCGCGCCCCGGCTGTCGAACTTCCCGACCGCCCTCATCGACGTCGCGCTCGTGGTCGACGCGGCCACCCCGGCCGGCGAGGTCGAGGCGGCGCTGGCCGAGGGCGCGGGGCCGCTGCTGGAGTCGGTCCGGCTCTTCGACGTGTACGCCGGGCAGCAGCTGGGCGAGGGGCGCAAGTCCCTGGCCTACAAGCTCACGTTCCGTGCTCCGGACCGCACGCTGACCGGCGAGGAGGCGCTCGCCGCGCGCGACGCCGCCGTCGCGGTGGCGGCCGACCGGCTCGGCGCTGTCCTGCGCGGAGCGTGACGGACCAGTTGCGCAGATCGTCGACGGCGGTCACATTTGTGAATGTGGCCGCCGTCACGTGTATCCATTATCGGACACTGTGCGTGATGCTCGGTGGCACCCGGATCCGGCGGAGATGGTACCGTCACGGCGCCGAGCCCAACCTTCCGCGCAGCTAGCGGCGTTGTACATAGGGCCGGGTCCGTGGCACAGGCCGGAACCGATCACGAATCTCCTGAAGGGGCAGCGCGTGTCAGACGTCAATGCATCGGCGGGGTTCACCACCGACGTCGTGGTGATCGGTGGTTGCGGCCGGGTGGGGCTCCCGCTCGGCATCGCGCTCGCCTCCCGTGGCTTGCAGGTGACCCTGTACGACATCAACGAGGCCGCCGTCGCGGTGGTCAACGGCGGCACCCTGCCGTTCGACGAGGAGGGCGCCGCGGAGCCGCTCGCGACCGCGGTGGCCGAGGGCCGGCTCAAGGCCAGCACCGACCCGGCCACCGTGGCCGAGGCCGAGCACCTGGTCGTCATCGTGGGCACGCCGGTCGACGAGCACCTCAACCCCAACATCGCGGCGGTGCCGAAGGCGATCGAGCGGTGCGCGGAGTACCTGCGCGACGGCCAGCTCATCGTCCTGCGCAGCACGGTGCACCCCGGGGTGACCGCGCTGACCGAGAAGCTCATCAAGAAGCTCGGGGTCAAGGCCGACGTGGCCTTCTGCCCGGAGCGCATCGCCGAGGGCAAGGCGATGACCGAGCTCTTCGAGCTGCCGCAGATCGTCGCCGCCCGCACGCCGGAGGCGACCGAGCGTGCCGAGAAGCTCTTCCGCAACCTGGCCAGCCAGATCGTCATCCTTGAGCCGGAGGAGGCGGAGCTGGCCAAGCTCTTCACGAACACGTGGCGGTACATCAAGTTCGCCGCCGCCAACCAGTTCTGGATGATGTCCAACGACTTCGGCCTGGACTTCGAGCGCATCCGGCACGCGATCCGGTTCCAGTACCCGCGCGCCACCGACATGCCGGGCGCCGGCTTCGCGGCCGGGCCGTGCCTGCTCAAGGACACGATGCAGCTCGCGGCGTTCAACAACAACAACTTCGTCCTCGGCCACAGCGCGATGCTCATCAACGAGGGCCTGCCGCTGTACGTCGTGTCGAAGCTCCAGGAGCGCTTCGACCTGTCGGAGATGACCGTCGGCATCCTGGGCATGGCGTTCAAGGGCGGCAGCGACGACATCCGCGAGTCGCTGGCGTACAAGCTGCGCAAGGTCGTGATGCTGCGCGCCAAGGAGACGCTCTGCAGCGACCCTTACGTCAAGGACGATCGATTCGTCCCGCTCGACGAGGTGCTCACGCGGGCGGACCTGCTCATCATCGCCGCGCCGCACCCGGAGTACCGTGACCTGCAGACCGACATCCCGGTCGCGGACATGTGGGGCGTGACGAACAAGGGCGTGCGTATATGAGCTTGGTACCACAGGTCTCTGTGGTGATCCCGGTCTACAACGAGGGCGCGGCGATCGTCCGCTGCCTCGACCGCATCCTCCGCGAGGTGATGATGCCGGCCGAGGTCCTCGTGGTGCACGACATGCCCGAGGACACGACCGTGCCGTTCGCGCGGGAGGTGGCCGACAGCGACCCGCGGGTGCGCACCGTGCTCAACACGTACGGCCGCGGCCCGGCCAACGCGATCCGCTTCGGCATCGACGTGGCCCGGGCCCCGGTCGCGGTGGTCACCATGGCCGACGGCTCCGACGACCCGCGCCAGATCGAGGACCTGGCGCGGCTCGTGGACCGCGGGGTGGTCGTCGCGGCCGCGTCCCGGTACATGCCGGGCGGGCAGCAGGTCGGCGGCCCCCGGCTCAAGCGGTTCCTGTCCCGCAACGCGGGCCGGACCCTGCACTGGTTCGCCCGGGTGGGCACGCGCGACGCCACGAACAGCTTCAAGGCGTACTCGACCGACTTCGTGCGCAAGGTCGGCATCGAGTCCAAGACCGGCTTCGAGATCGGCATCGAGCTCACCGCGAAGGCGGCCCGGCTGCGGCTGCCCGTGGCCGAGATCCCCACCATCTGGCTGGACCGCCAGCTCGGCGAGTCCCGCTTCGATGTGGGGCGGTTCATGCCGAGTTACCTCAAGTGGTACCGGTTCGCGTTCGGCCCCAGACTGACAATGGAACAGCTGGCCAAGCGCCCGGCGTCCACGGCGGCCCGCGTCGACGCGCAGGCCGCACGCGAAAGCTCATCCGCACCTCAAGGCTAAGGAGTGTTAGTGGCAAAGGTCCTGGTCACCGGCTCGGCCGGCTTCATCGGTGGATATGTCGTCGAGGAGCTGCTGGCCCGCGGCTACCAGGTCGTCGGCCTGGACAACTACTCGAAGTACGGCCCGGTCACCCGCAGCTACGATTCCCACCCGGACTACCGGTTCGTCGAGGGCGACGCCCGTGACGTCGACCTGGTCACCGAGCTGCTGGACGGCTGCGAGCACTTCATCGCCGGCGCGGCGCTCATCGGCGGCATCTCCTACTTCCACGCCTACGCTTACGACCTGCTCGCCACCAATGAGCGGATCATGGCCTCGTCCTGCGACGCCGCGATCAAGGCGTTCCAGGCTGGGACGCTGAAGAAGATGACGTACATGTCCTCGTCCATGGTCTTCGAGTCGACCACGCAGTGGCCGTCGAAGGAGGGCGACGAGCGCGCGGTGCCGCCGCCGCTGTCCTCCTACGGGTTCCAGAAGCTGGCCGTGGAGTACTTCGCCAAGGCCGCCTGGGACCAGTACCGGCTGCCGTACACGATCGTCCGCCCGTTCAACTGCGTCGGCGTGGGCGAGGGCCGCGCGCTGGGCGAGGTCGAGGTCCTCTCCGGCAACGTGAAGCTGGCCATGTCCCACGTGGTGCCCGACATCGTGCAGAAGATCGTCAAGGGCCAGGACCCGCTGCACATCCTGGGCACGGGCGAGCAGGTGCGCCACTACACGTACGGCGGCGACCTGGCCAAGGGCATCATCGCGGCGATGGAGTCCGACGCGGCGCTCAACGAGGACTTCAACGTCTCGACCGAGCAGTCGACCACGGTTCTCGAACTGGCCGAGGTGATCTGGCGCAAGATCAAGGGCCCCGACGTGCCGCTGCGCGTGATCTCCGACGACCCGTACGAGTACGACGTCCAGAAGCGCGTGCCGGACTGCAGCAAGGCGCGCGAGGTGCTCGGCTTCGAGGCGACGACGTCGCTGGACGAGATGCTGGACGAGGTCATCCCGTGGGTGACCGAGGCGGTCAAGGAAGGCCGGCTGTAAGGACATTCGACGTTGATGGGCCCCGCCGCTCGGCGGGGCCCATTTTCGTTGTATGGGTGTGCTTGCCCCTCGACAACACGAAATTTCCGGACATGCCCGACTCCGCCGCGCCGCGGCCGTGCCCGTGCCGGCCCGGCCCGCCGCGACCCCCGGCCCGCCCGAGCTGGATGGCGTGGCCGACGTAGCTGGCGCGGGGGAGACAGACGGCGCGCCCGAGGCTGGTGGCGTGGCTGAGGGCGGCGGCGTGGCCAATGTGGCTGGCGCGGTGGAGATGGGCGGTGTGCCCGAGGCTGGTGGCGTGGCCAGGGGCGGCGTGGTGGGGATAGGCGGCGCGCCCGAGACGGGTGGCGTGGCTGCGGGCGGCGGCGTGGCCGAGGCGGGTGACGCGGTGGAGGTGGGCGACGCTGGCGCGGTGGAGGTGGGTGGCGCTGGCGTAGTGGTGATTGGCGGTGCCGCCGGGGCGGGTGGCGTGGCTGAGCTGGATGGCGGAGCCGATGTAGCTGGCGTGGTGCAGATCGGCGGCGCGGCGGACGCGGGTAGCGCGGTGAGGATCGGGGGTGCGGTGGAGGCAGGCGGCGCGGCGGAACCGGATAGCGCGGCCGAGTTAGGTGGCGTGGCGAACCTCGATGGCGTTGCCGAGGTGGCCGGCGTGGTGGAGGTGGGTGGTGCTGCCGAGTTCGATGGGGTGGCTGAGCTGGGTGGTGTGGCCTGTGTAGCTGGCGCGGTGGAGATGGGCGCTGTCGGCGGGGTAGGCGGCGCGGCGGGCGCGGCCGGCGTGGGCGGTGCGGCGGACGCGACTTGGCCGGCGGGTGTGGGTGGGGTGGCGGATGCGATTCGCTGGGGCGATCTGGCCGGCGCGGGTGACGCGCGAGCAACGCCGAGCGCCGCCGAGGCTTTGCCCCGAAAAATCCCGAACGCTGGCGCGTTCAGGATTTTTCGAACATTTCACCTGTCGGGGTATAAATCCGATAAGTCGCGGCACGGAGCGCCCGACTTATCGCAATTCGCAGTATCCGTAGCGTTCGTCGGGCTGGGCGCGGCCGTCGGGCTGCTGAGGACCCGCGAGATCGACTCCATCTGGGCCGAGGACGGGCAGAACTTTCTCACCGACGCGCTCAACCGGCCCTGGTACGAGGCGATCTTCACGCCGTTCAACGGGTACTTCCACGTGGCCGCCCGGCTCGGCTGGGCGCTCATCGCGCTCTTCCCGCTGCGCTGGGCGGCCGTGCTCAACGCCGGACTCGACGCGCTGGTCACCAGCCTGCTCGCGGTTGCCGTGTACCGCGCGGCGCGGGAGCGCCTCTCCGGCGGGGCCGCCGCGCTCGTCGGGGTCAGCGCGGCGCTGCCGATCGGGTTCGTGCCCAACGCGCTGGCGCAGCTGCAGTTCCCGCTCGTGTACGCCGGGCTCTGGATGCTGCTGTGGCGGCGCGCGAGCCTGCTCACCGTCGGGCTTCCCGGGCTCGCGGCGCTCAACTCCATGCTCGGCGTCCTGCTGCTGCCGGTGGCGGTCGGTGGGCTCGTGAGGTACCGGTGCCGGGAATGGCTCTTGAAGCTTCTCGGGCTGCTGCCGGGCACATTGTTGCAGGTGGGGGCCATGCTCGCCGGGAGGACCGAGCGCGGGCTGGGCGAGCGGCCCGAGTGGGACCCGGCCGTGCTCGCCGCGCTCTACCTGCGGTGGGGGGTGCCGCACGCGTTCGTCGGGCTGGAGTGGCCGGCGTGGGCGCCGCTGGATCTCGGGCTGCTGGTCCCGGCGCTGCTGCTGGGGGCGGCGCTGTACCGCAGGGCGTACGCGAGCGTTCGGCTCGCGGGAATCCTGGCCGGGTTCGGGGCGATTGCCGGGGTTGTCCAGTTCGGCGCGCACGGGGGCGTGGAGGACCGGTACCTCGTGCTCGTCGCCCTGCCGACCATCGCCGCGGCGGCCTGCCTGGCCGATGGGGCGCAACAGTCAAGGTCGGTTTCCGGTTGCCTTGCGAGCCGTTTGCCACTTGTCGGGTTTGCGACAGTTTTTGCGATCGTGGCGGCGGTCAACCTGCGGCCCGAGGGGCCCCGCGACGGCTCGCCGCAGTGGGGGCCGACCGTGGCCCGCGCCCGGGCGGAATGCCTTGTACAGCCCGGTTCGGGGCGGGTGACCGTCCACATCGCGCAGTGGCCGGTGCTCGGCTGGGAGGCGGTGCTGCCCTGCTCCCGGCTGCGATGATCGAAGGTCGTTGCGGCTTCACGCGGGTGTATCGCGCAGTTCTCCTGCCGTTGCGACGGACGGGCGTTCGTTAGAGACTCGGCGTCGTGGTGAGCACCGCGTCGGCGCCCATCGGCCGGGCCGATCTCCTGAACCACGCCCGGGAGCGGCTCGCGGCGGGAGCCAGCGTCGTGCTGTGCGGGCCGGCGGGGATCGGCAAGTCCACCATCCTCGATGCGCTCGCCGCGGCCGAGACCGAGGCGCTGGTGCTGCGGGCGGCGGCCGCCGAGGCCGAGGCCGACCTGCCGTATCTGGCGCTCGTGGACCTCTTCGACGGCGCGCCCGACGCCTCTGACCTGCTGCCGGCCCACCTGCGCGCGGCCCTGGACGGCGCCCTGCTGCGCAGCGCCCTGCCGGCCACGCCGCACGACCAGCTCGCGGTGCGCCTGGCCGTGCTCGAGCTGTTGCGGGCCCTCGCGGCCGAGCGGCCGGTGCTGCTCATCCTCGACGACGTGCAGTGGATCGACGAGCCCAGCGCCGGGGTGCTGCGCTTCGTGTCGCGGCGGCTGGGGGAGGTGCCGGTGCGGGTCCTGGCCGCCGAGCGGGTGCCCGACGGCGGCGCGCCCACCCGGCTGGACCTGTGCCCGCCGCCCGGCGTCGCGCTGCCGGTGCCGCCGCTGCCCCAGAGCGACGTGGCCGACCTGCTGCGGGCCCGCTTCGGCGCCGAGGCCGGGCGGGCGCACGTGCAGCGCATCTTCGAGGCCTCGGCCGGCAACCCGCTCTTCGCCGTCGAGCTCGGGCGGGCCATCGGCAACAGCTCGTTCCCGGTCACCGATCCGCTGCCCGTTCCCGACCGCCTCCGCGAGCTGCTGTCCGCGCGCCTGCACGCCCTGCCCGCCGTCGACCGGCCGGCGTTGCTGGTCGTCGCCGCGGCGGCCCGCCCCAGCCTGACCCTCCTGGCCGCGTGCGGGCTCGCCGAGGGGCTGATCGAGGCGGCGCTGGCTTCGGGGGTACTGCACGTCGAGCCCGACGGCGCCATCCGCTTCTCCCACCCGTTGCTGCGCGAGATGGTCTACGCCGACGCCACCCCGGCCGCCCGCCGGGAGACCCACGAGCGGCTGGCCGACACCGTCACCGACCCGGTCGACCGGGCCCGCCACCTCGCCGCCGCCCGGCCCGAGCCCGACGAGGGGCTGGCCGAGTGTCTCGCCGACGCCGCGTCGGCCGCCCGGCTGCGAGGGGCCCCGGCCATGGCCGCCGACCTGGCCGCGCTCGCGGCCGACCGCACGCCCCGGGACACGCCGGGAGTGGCGGCGGTACGGCGTCTCAGCGCCGCCCAGTACGCGTACTCCGCCGGTTCGCCCGCCGACGCCCGCCGCCACGCCGCCGCGGCCCTGCGCGACGCGGCCGACCGGCGGACCAGGATCGGCGCGCGGCTGCTGCTGGTGGAGATGTCCGGCGAGGACCACTCCAACTCCGGCCCGCTGCTCGACGCCGCCTTCGTCGAGGCCGTCGACACCCCGGACCTGCTGGCCCACGTGCGGCTGTACAAGGCGATCAAGGCCTACTGGGACGGCGACAGCGAGGCCGCGCTGGCCGAGCTCAAGCGGGCCGAGGAGGCCGCCGAGCAGTGCGGCGACATGGAGCGGCTGGTCGAGGTGCTCAGCTGGCGGGGCAACATCCTGCTCGGCACCGAGGGCGACGAGTACCTCGAGCGGGCCGGCAAGCTGGCCCGCGGGCTGTCGCTCACCCCGGCCACCGTCGCGGCCCGGCAGGTGGCCGCGATGAGCCGCCTGTTCAAGGGCGAGACCGCGGAGGCGGTCCGGCGCATCGAGGCGCTGCGGATCGCGGTCGAGCGGGCCGGGACCGTGCGCGACCTCGCCGCCGTGCTGGTCTCCGTGGCCGGCATCTACTGGCGGGCGGGGCGCTGCGCCGACGCGCTGGCCGCCGGCCGGGACTGCGTGCGCCTCTACGTCGACGTCGAGACCACCCCCGGCCCCGGCTACCTGGTGGCCGCCCTGGTCGAGTACGCGGGCGGCACCGCCACGGCCGCCGCCGGCTACGCCGACCGGGGGCTGGCCGCGTGCCTCGCCGCCGGGGACGAGGACTGGATCAAGCTGGCCCACGCCACCAGCGGGCTGGTGCACATGCTGCGCGGCGACCCGGTGGCCGCCGCCGAGGCCATGCGCGAGGCCTACGCCCTGGACCAGCGGCTCGGCCGGCTCGACCCGGGCATCCTGCCCTGGCACGCCGACTTCGTCGAGGCCCTCGTCGGGGCCGGCGCCCGGGCGGAGGCGGCCGAGGTGCTCGAGGAGGTCGAGCAGCGGGCCCGCCACCTCGACCGCCGGGTGGTGTTCCTGGGCCTGACCCGGGCCCGGGCCGTGCTCACCGCCGCCACCGGCGAGGCCCGCGAGGGGGCCGAGCTGCTGCAGCGGGCCATCGAGGAGTGGCAGGACCACCCGTACCCCCTGGAGCTGGCCCGCGCCTATTACACCCTCGGCGGCCTCGAGCGGCGGGCCCACCGCCGCGGTGCCGCCCGGGCCGCCCTGTCCGAGGCCGTGCGCCGCTATGCGCTGGCCGAGGCCGACACGTGGCGCGAGGTCGCCGCGGCCGACCTGGCCCGCCTGGACGGCGGCCGGGGCGCGGGGCTGTCGGAGACCGAGCGGCGCATCGTCGAGCTGGTCCGGGCCGGGGCCACCAACCGGGAGATCGCGCGGGCGCTGTTCCTGTCCATCAAGGCGGTCGAGGCCAACCTCACGCGGCTCTACCGCCGCCTGAACGTCCGCAACCGGGCACAGCTGGCCAGGTTCCTGGATCCCGAATAGCCCTTCGGCAAGGTGCGGGGCGGCATCATCCGCGACGGCAGCACCCGGGCCACGCTGGCGTTCCGGCTATGCGTGGACACCGCAGAGACGGGTAGTACCGCCTTCGACGAACTGACCGCGACCGCCGGCTCCTCGACCATGGCCACCTACTCCGGCGTGAGGGTGGTCGCAACGTCCTTGAAACAGGCGGTTGCATAGCGATACAGTCGAGCGCATGGGAATACGTGTCGCCGTTGCGGGGGCCTCCGGGTACGCCGGCGGTGAGCTGTTGCGGATCATCGCCGGCCACCCGCAGTTCGAGCTCGCCGTGGCCACCGGGTTCGCGCAGGCCGGATCGACCATCGGAAGCGTCCACCCGCACGTGCGATCGCTGCGCGACGTCGTGCTCGCCAAGACCGACCCGGCCGTGCTCGCCGACGCCGACCTGGTCTTCCTGGCCCTGCCGCACGGCGAGTCCGCCGCCATCGCCGCGAAGCTGCCCGACTCGGTGAAGATCGTCGACCTCGGCGCCGACTTCCGGCTGCGCAGCGCCGCCGACTGGGAGAAGTACTACCCCGGCGCGCACGCCGGCACCTGGACCTACGGCCTGCCGGAGCTGCCCGGGCAGCGCGAGCTGATCGCCGCCTCGACCCGGGTGGCCAACACGGGCTGCTACGCGGTCACCGCGATCCTCGCGCTCGCCCCGCTCGTCGCGGCCGGCGTGGCCGACCCGGACGACGTGGTCATGGTGGCCGCCTCCGGCACCTCGGGCGCGGGGCGCTCGCCCAAGCAGCACCTGCTGGCCTCGGAGGTGATGGGGTCGATGTCGCCGTACAAGGCCGGCGCCCACCAGCACGTCGCCGAGATCAAGCAGGCCAGCGGGGCCCGGACCCTGTCCATGACGCCGCTGCTCGCCCCGATGCCGCGGGGCATCCTCGCCACCGTGACCACCCGGCCGCTCGGGGGCGCCGACCCGCGGGAGGTGCTGGCCGCCGCCTACGCCGACGAGCCCTTCGTGCACGTGCTGCCGGAGGGGCAGTGGCCGCAGACCGGGGCCACCTTCGGCGCCAACTCGGCCCACCTGCAGGCGACCCTGGACGTCGACAGCGGCCGGATCGTGGTCGTCTCGGCCACCGACAACCTGGTGAAGGGCGCGGCCGGGCAGGCCGTGCAGAACGCCAACATCATGCTGGGCCTGCCGGAGACCGCCGGCCTCGCCATCGACGGGATCGCGCCATGAGCGGTCCGGAGCGCAGCGTTGCGGAGGTGACGGTATGAGCGTCACCGCGCCCAAGGGCTTCCGCGCCAGTGGTGTCGCCGCCGGGATCAAGACCGAGGCGGGGGCGCTCGACGTGGCGCTCGTCATCAACGACGGGCCCGACACGACCGCCGCCGCGGTCTTCACCGGCAATCGGATCAAGGCCGCGCCCGTGCTGTGGAGCCAGCAGGTGCTCCGGGCCGGCATCGTGCGCGCCGTCGTGCTCAACTCCGGCGGGGCCAACGCGTGCACCGGGCCGGCCGGCTTCCAGGACACCCACGCCACCGCCGAGCACACCGCGGGCGTGCTGTCCGGGCGGGCGTCGCGCTTCCCGGTCGGGGCCGGCGACGTCGCGGTCTGCTCCACCGGGCTCATCGGCGAGCGGCTGCCGCTGCCGAAGCTGCTGCACGGCATCGACGCGGCGGCCCGCGGCCTGTCCCGCGACGGCGGGGCCGACGCGGCCAAGGCCATCATGACCACCGACACGATCTCGAAGACCGCCGTCCACAGTGGGCAGGGATTCACCGTCGGCGGGATGGCCAAGGGCGCCGGCATGCTCGCCCCGGGCCTGGCCACCATGCTCGTGGTGCTCACCACCGACGCCGTGGCCGACGCGTCCGCGCTGGACACCGCGCTGCGCGAGGCGACCGAGGTCACCTTCGACCGCCTCGACTCCGACGGCTGCATGTCCACCAACGACACCGTGCTGCTCATGGCCAGCGGGGCGTCCCGGATCGAGCCGACCCCGCAGGAGCTGGCCGAGGCGGTCACCGCGGTCTGCGCCGACCTGGCCCGGCAGCTCATCGCCGACGCCGAGGGCGCGACCAAGGAGATCGCCATCGAGGTCACCGGGGCCGCCTCCGCCGCCGACGCGGTCGAGGTGGGCCGGGCGATCTCCCGCAACAACCTGGTGAAGACCGCGTTCTTCGGCAACGACCCGAACTGGGGCCGGATCCTCGCCGCCATCGGCACCACGGCCGCGGCCTTCGAGCCGGACGAGGTCGACGTGGCCATCAACGGCGTGTGGATCTGCAAGGGCGGCGCGGCCGGCGAGGCCCGCACCAAGGTGGACCTGAGCGCCCGCGCGGTGACCGTGACCGTCGACCTGCACGCCGGCGACGTGTCCGCGACGGTCTGGACGAACGACCTCTCCATGGGGTACGTCCACGAGAACTCGGCCTACTCGTCGTGAACGGCCGGGACCTGGGCATCGCGCTGGGGAAGGCGAACACGCTCATCGAGGCGCTGCCGTGGCTTGAGCGGTTCTCCGGCGCGACCGTCGTGGTCAAGTACGGCGGCAACGCGATGGTCGACAACGAGCTCAAGCGGGCCTTCGCGGCCGACATGGTGTTCCTGCGCCACGTCGGCATCAAGCCCGTCGTCGTGCACGGCGGCGGCCCGCAGATCTCGGCCATGCTCAAGCGGCTCGGCATCACCAGCGAGTTCAAGGGCGGCCTGCGGGTCACCACCCCGGAGACCGCCGACGTGGTCCGCATGGTCCTCGTCGGGCAGGTCGGCCGGGAGCTCGTCGGGCTCATCAACGAGCACGGCCCGCACGCGGTCGGCATGTCGGGGGAGGACGCCGGGCTGTTCACCGCCGTGCGCCGCCCCGCCATCGTCGACGGCGCGCCCGTCGACATCGGTCAGGTCGGCGACGTCGAGCGGGTCAACGTCTCCGCGGTCGCCGACCTCATCGCGGCCGGGCGCATCCCGGTCGTGTCGACCGTCGCCCCGGACGCCGACGGGGTGCTGCACAACCTCAACGCCGACACCGCGGCGGGGGCCCTCGCGGTCGCCCTGCGGGCGCGCAAGCTCGTGGTGCTCACCGACGTCGAGGGGCTGTACCGCAACTACCCGGACCCGTCCTCGCTGATCTCGCAGCTGAGCGCGGACGAGCTCACCGAGCTGCTGCCGTCGCTGCAGTCGGGGATGGTGCCGAAGATGGAGGCCTGCCTGCGGGCGGTCAAGGGCGGGGTGCCGGCCGCGCACGTCGTCGACGGGCGGGTGCCGCACTCGCTGCTGCTGGAAGTGTTCACGTCGGAGGGTTTCGGGACGATGGTGGTGGCGCAATGACGGGTTCTCTGACCTCGAGGTTCGAGGCCTCCGTGATGAATACGTACGGCCCGCCGTCGCTGGGGCTGGTCAGCGGCCACGGCGCGGTGGTGGTCGACGAGGCCGGACGCTCCTACGTGGACTTCCTCGGCGGCATCGCGGTCAACCTGCTCGGCCACGGCCACCCGGCGGTCGTCGCCGCGGTCAGCGAGCAGATCGCGACCCTCGGCCACGTCTCCAACCTCTTCGCCTCGCCGCCCGTCGTGGCCCTCGCCGAGCGGCTGCTGGCCCTGGCCGGCCGCCCCGGCGCGGTCTTCTTCGGCAACTCCGGCGCCGAGGCCAACGAGGCCGCGTTCAAGCTGTCCCGGCGCACCGGCCGCACGAAGATCGTCGCGGCCGAGGCCGGCTTCCACGGCCGCACCATGGGCGCGCTGGCGCTGACCGGGCAGCCGGCGAAGCAGCAGCCGTTCCTGCCGCTGCCCGGCGAGGTCGTGCACGTGCCCTACGGCGACGTGGCGGCGCTCGAGGCGGCGGTGGACGACGCCACGGCGATGGTGCTGCTGGAGCCGATCCAGGGCGAGTCGGGCGTGGTCGTACCGCCGGCCGGGTATCTCACCGCGGCCCGCGAGCTCACCGCGCGGCACGGCGCCCTGCTCGCCCTCGACGAGGTGCAGACGGGCATCGGGCGCACCGGCTACTGGTTCGCCCACCAGGCCGAGGGCGTGCGCCCCGACGTCGTCACCCTGGCCAAGGGCCTCGGCGGCGGCCTGCCCCTCGGCGCGATGATGGCCTTCGACGAGGCCGCGACGCTGCTCGGCCCGGGTCAGCACGCCTCCACCTTCGGCGGCAACCCGGTCTGCTGCGCCGCCGCGCTGGCCGTGCTCGACACCATCGAGTCGGAGCACCTGCTCGACGCGACGAAGCGGCTCGGCGAGCGGATCCGCCGCGGCGTCGAGGCGCTGGGCCACCCGCTCGTCACCGGCGTGCGCGGGGCCGGCCTGCTGCTGGGCATCGTGCTGCGCGGCCCGGCCGCCGGTGCGCTGGCCGCGGTCATGCGGGACAAGGGCTTCCTGGCCCAGGCCGCCCAGCCCGACGTGCTGCGCATCGCCCCGCCGCTGATCCTCAGCGAGGAGCAGGCCGACGCGTTCGTGGCCGCCCTCGGCCCGGCGCTCACGGCGGTGCAGCCGTCATGACCCGCCACTTCTTGCGCGACGACGACCTCAGCGCCGCCGAGCAGCTGGAGGTGCTCGAGCTGGCCGCGGCCATGAAGGCCGACCGCACCGGGTTCTCCCCGCTGGCGGGCAAGTCCGTCGCCGTCATCTTCGAGAAGCCCTCGCTGCGCACCCGCGTGTCGTTCGAGGTCGGCATCGCCCAGCTGGGCGGCACGCCGGTCATCATCGACGCGACCACCACGCACTTCGGGCGGGGCGAGACGATCGGGGACGCGGCCCGGGTGCTGTCGCGCTACGTCGACGCGATCGTCATCCGGTCCAACTCCGACGCCCGCGTGGCCGAGCTCGCCGCCGAGGCGAGCGTGCCCGTCGTCAACGCCCTGACCGACGGCTTCCACCCCTGCCAGCTGCTCGCCGACCTGCAGACCGTGCGCGAGCGGTTCGGGCAGACCGAGGGGCGGATCCTGACGTACTTCGGCGACACCGCCAACAACATGGGCCACTCCTACGCGCTCGCGGGGGCGACCGCCGGGATGCGCGTGCGGCTCAGCGGGCCGGCCGGGTTCGAGCCCGACCCGGCGATCGTGGCGGCGGCCCGGGAGCGGGGCGTGGTCGAGCTGATCGGCGACCCGGCCGAGGCGGCCAAGGGCGCCGACGTGCTCGTCGCCGACACGTGGGTGTCGATGGGGCAGGAGGACGACGGGCTGGACCGGCGGACGCCGTTCATGCCGTACCAGATCAACAGCGCCTTGCTCCTCAACGCCAAGCCCGGCGCCATCGTCCTGCACTGCCTGCCCGCCCACCGCGGCGACGAGATCACCGGCGAGGTGATCGACGGACCGCAGTCGGCCGTCTGGGACGAGGCGGAGAACCGCCTGCACGCCCAGAAGGCCCTGCTCGCGTTCCTGCAGGAACGACGATGAGCTCGCCGGCCACCAAGGCGGCCCGGCTGGACCGCATCGCCTCGCTGATCCGCGGCGCGGCGGTGCACTCGCAGACCGAGCTCGCCGAGTTGCTGGCCGGCGACGGCTTCCAGGTCACGCAGGCCACGCTCTCGCGCGACCTGGAGGAACTGCGGGCGGTGAAGGTGCGCGGCGCGTACCTGATCCCGGAGGACGGCGAGCGGGCCCTGCGCCCGGCCGAGGAGGCCCCGACGCGGCTGATCCGGCTGCTGCGGGAGCTGCTGACCGGGGTGGACTGGTCCGGCAACCTGGTGGTGCTGCGCACCCCGCCCGGGGCGGCGCAGTTCCTGGCCAGCGCGATCGACCGGACCGGGCTGCCGGACATCGTGGGGACGATCGCGGGCGACGACACCATCCTGGTGGTCGCCCGCGAGGCCCCTGACCCGGCCCGCCCGTCGGCGGGGGAGCTGCTGGCCTCGAAATTGACGGCGTGGAGCCAGCCCGAGACGCTGTGAATATCATGACTTCCGATAAATACGCCGCTCCGAGACGCATTTATCGGACATTTCATGTTTTAGGCACCCATTGTAGTCACCTGTGATACGGCCCTGAGCCGCGGTGATCTTGTAGTTCGCATTGTGGAAGGATCGTTGCGTGGCTTCTGAGACCCCGACCCGCCTGTGGGGCGGCCGGTTCGCCGGCGGACCCGCCGAGGCGCTCGCCCGGCTGTCCGTGAGCGTGCAGTTCGACTGGCGCCTGGCGCCGTACGACATCGCCGGCTCCCGCGCCCACGCCCGCGTCCTGGCCCGCGCCGGCCTGCTCGACGCCGACGAGCTCGGCCGGATGCTCGCCGCCCTCGACGACCTCGAGTCCGCCTGCGCCGCCGGCGAGTTCCGCCCGAGCGTCGACGACGAGGACGTGCACACCGCCCTGGAGCGCGGCCTGCTGGAGCGCCTCGGCACGCTCGGCGGCAAGCTGCGGGCCGGCCGCTCGCGCAACGACCAGGTCGCCACCGACCTGCGGCTGTACCTGCGCGACCACGCCCGCGGCGTCGCCTCGCGCATCGTCGAGCTGGCCGACGCGCTCATGGAGCAGGCCGCCCGGCACGTCGACACCCCGGCCCCCGGCTTCACCCACCTGCAGCCGGCCCAGCCCATCGCCTTCGGCCACCAGCTGCTGGCCCACGTCCAGGCGCTGCTGCGCGACCTCGACCGGCTGCGCGACTGGGACGCCCGGGCGTCGGTCAGCCCGCTCGGCGCCGGGGCCCTCGCCGGCTCGTCGCTGCCGCTGGACCCGACCCAGGTGGCCAAGGAGCTCGGCTTCGCCACCGCCGCGGCCAACTCGATCGACGCGGTCGCCGACCGGGACTTCGTCGCCGAGTTCCTCTTCGTGGCCGCGCTGACCGGCGTGCACCTGTCCCGCCTCGGCGAGGAGGTCGTGCTGTGGACCACGCCGGCCTTCGGCTGGGTGCAGCTGGACGACGCCTTCGCCACCGGCTCCTCGATCATGCCGCAGAAGAAGAACCCGGACATCGCCGAGCTGGCCCGCGGCAAGTCGGGCCGGCTGGTCGGGCACCTCACCGGTGTGCTCACGATGCTCAAGGGCCTGGCGCTCGCGTACGACCGGGACCTGCAGGAGGACAAGGAACCCGTCTTCGACGCCGTCGACACCCTGGAGCTGGTCCTGCCCGCCCTGGCCGGGATGATCTCGACCATGACCGTGCGGGTCGACCGGCTGGCCGCGCAGGCCCCGGTCGGGTACACCCTGGCCACCGAGGTCGCCGAGTGGCTGGTCCGGCAGGGCGTGCCGTTCCGCGAGGCGCACGAGATCACCGGCAAGCTCGTCGTGATCTGCGCCGCCCGCGAGATCGGCCTGGACGAGGTGTCGGACGAGGACCTGGCCGCGGTGAGCCCGCACCTGACCCCCGCGGTCCGGGAGGTCTTCTCGGTGCCCGGGGCGCTGGCCGCCCGGACCACGCCCGGCTCCACCGGCCCCGGCCCGGTCTCCGACCAGCTCGCCACCGCCGCGGACAAGCTGGACCGGTGGCGCGACTGGTCGGCCGAGCAGGTGATTCCGCGGGACTGAGCGGCTCGGGGCCCGGGACCATGCGGACCTGCGCGAGATCGCGCAGGTCCGTTCTGGGCGGCCCCGAGGTGCCGGGCTCGTCGGCTCAGGGAGTGGCGCGGCGCAGCCCCAGGTAGGAGGCGCCGCCCAGCAGGAGGGCCAGCAGCAGGGGCCAGCCGGCGAGCAGCGCCACCGGGCCGGTGCGGGCGAACCAGTGGGCGACGTCGGGCCAGCGATGGAGGTAACCGATGAGGGCCGCGGCGCCGCCCGGCAGCACGATGGCCGCCGCCACGCCGGTCAGCACGCCGTTGACGCGCCAGCGGGCGTAGAGGGTGCCGAACGCGGCGCCGAGGACGGCCATGAACAGCAGCGGCGAGGCGTACATGGCGAACTGCACCGGCGGGGAGTAGTCGTCGAGGAAGCCCAGGCCGAACATGCGCAGGCGCAGGCCCCAGCCGCCGGTGGCGTCCTCGATGGACTGCAGGAGCACCAGCAGTACCGCATAGGCAATGGTCTGCGCGGTGACGAAGAGGGCCAGGCCGGCGGTGAACTCGCGGCGGGTCACGCTCAGGCCGAGCGCGAAGGGCAGGTGCTGGGTCACCGCGACGGCGCCGAAGGCCATGGTGGCGATGTAGATGCTGGCCAGGGCGCCGGTCACGGGCTGGTCCTGGACGCTGTCGGAGATGCTCGCGAAGACGACCAGGTTGGTGCAGATCGCGATCGTCAGGATGCCCACCGGCCACAGGACGGCGTCGCGGCGGCCCAGGGCCTGTAGGCGCGCGATCGCCACGATTCGGTTCATGCCGCGTGCTCCTTCGTGTTGGCGGTGGTGATGCGCACGACCAGCTGCTGCAGCGACACCGGTTGCAGCTCGACGCCGGCCGCGCGGGCCTCGCCGGGCTCGACCCGGCCGCGGATGGTGGCCCGGATCAGGCCGCCGAGTCGCTCGCGGTGCAGCTCGTCGGCGTTGACGGCCAGGGCGTCGACCGCGCCGGCCGGGCCCGTCAGCGTCACCACCTGGCCGCGCAGCGCGTCGGCGCTCTCGTCGAGCACCAGGCGGCCGCGCTCGATGAGCAGCACGTGCTCGATCAGGTCGCTGACCTCGTCGATGAGGTGCGTGGAGAGCACCACCGTGCGGGGGAACTCGGCGTAGTCGGCCAGCAGGCGGTCGTAGAAGAGCTGCCGGGCGACGGCGTCCAGGCCCAGGTAGGGCTCGTCGAAGAAGGTCAGCGGGGCGCGCGAGGCCAGGCCCAGGACCACGCCCAGGGCCGAGAGCATGCCCCGGGAGAGCTTCTTGATCTGCCGCTTGGCGGGCAGTGCGAAGTCGTCCACGAGGGCGCGGGCGAACGCCTCGTCCCAGTGCGGGAACAGCATCCGGCCGGCGGTGAGCGCGTCGCGGACGCGGAAGGTGTCGGGGTACCGCTGGCTCTCCTTGATGCATGCGACCTGCCCGAGCACCCGCTCGTTCTCGTACGGGTCGCCGCCGAAGACCTCGACGCGGCCGGCCGACGGGAGCTGCTGGCCGGTCAGCACCTGCATGAGGGTGGTCTTGCCGGCGCCGTTGCGCCCGAGCAGGCCGTAGATGCCGCCCCGCCGCAGCTCGAACGTCACGCCGTCCAGCGCCGTGACGCCGCCGAAGCGCTTGGTCACGGCCTCGGCCCGCACGATCGGGGTGGTCATCGGGTCTCCTCGTGGCGCTCGATCATGGCCATCAACTCGGTGGTGCGGATGCCGAGCTTGGCCGCCTCGGCCAGCAGCGGCTGCAGGTACTGCTCGGCGAACTGGTCGCGCCGGCGCTGCCGGAGCTTGGCCTGGGCGCCGGGGGAGACGAACATGCCGATGCCTCGCTTCTTGTAGAGGATTCCGTCGTCGACGAGATGGTTGACGCCCTTCGCCGCGGTGGCGGGGTTGATGCGGTGGAAGGCGGCCAGCTCGTTCGTCGACGGGACCTGCGTGTCCTCCGGCAGGCCGCCCTCGATGATCGAGTTCTCGATCCGCTCCGCGATCTGGAGGAAGATCGGCCGCCCGTCGTCCATCAGCGCGCCCGGTTGGTTGGTTCATTAGTCATGTAAGTAACCATGCAACCGACGAACCTCCCGTGTCAAGCAGGTAGGGTCGAGGCATGTTCGGGTGGGGGCCCAAGATGGCGTGGCTGGCCGTGGCGGCCGAGCCGCGGTTGGTGATGGACGCGCTGGAGCTGCGTGACCTGGGATCGGTCGAGCCGCGCACGGGGCTTGACCTGGCGCACTTCACCGGCGACCGGGTGGTCGTGGTGGCGCTGGAGAAGTGGACCCTCGTGGCCGGCAAGTGGCTGTTCGGCTGGAAGGGCATCGCGGCGCTGTCGATGCGGCTGGGGGCCGAGGTGCAGTATTTCGCCACCGACCGCAGCCTCGTGATGCACCGCTGGGCGCGGGCGCACGGCCCGGACGTCTTCGTCAGCGACGAGGAGGCCCTGGTCGACGAGCGCGACGTGTTCCGGATCGCGGCCGAGTGGAGCGTCGACCCGCGTGAGCTGCCCGTGGTGGCGTTACATATCGCGGCGGTCCCCGTTCACGAGTAGTCTTCCGCACGTCGATATTTATCGTCGACGATGGCTGCATGACTCGCTTGCTGAGCCGTCTCGCCGTCGCCGTCGTGCTGCTGACCGGGCTGCTCGTCGCCCCGGCAACCGCCGCCAACGCCTCGGTCTACTCCTCGTGCACCATCTCCGGGTGCGCCGACGCGCGCACCGCCCGCTCGGGCTGGAGCAGCCTGGGCTTCCCGACCACGCGCAACTGGTACGCGTGGCCGTCCGGCAAGTACAACTTCGCCGGCGGCCAGTACTACAACAACGAGGGCGAGTTGCCCGCCGGCGCGACCTACTACGAGTACGACGTGATCCCCCGCAACAAGGGCGCGGCGCGCGACGCGAAGCGCATCATCATCAACCGCAGCACCGGGGTCACCTGGTACTCGCCGAACCACTACACCGACTTCTACCGACTGTAGTCGGCCCGTCCGACCGGCGTGGCCGGGGCTCAGCCCCGGCTGCGCCTGCCCTTGACGATGCCCGCCGGTGGGCCGCTAATGGCCCGCGTAGTGCAGGATCACGTTGTGGATGTGCTGGGTCTTCTCGACCCCGCGCACGTCGATCTCGTAGGTGTGCGTGCCCACGTGGACGGCCACCGTGCCGCTGCTGAAGAAGCTGCCGGCCCACGACTTGTTGCTCACCACCGAGACCGCGGTGATCTTGCCGTACGGGACCGAGGTGATCGCCACCCGCTTGCCGACGAACGACCGGTCCTGCAGGATGACCCGCCTGTCGGTGAGCCCGATGAACCCGGTCCCGACCCCGACCGCGTCGTAGACGGCGATGATGGTCTCGCCCGGCAACAGCCCCGACTGGATCTGATCGAACTGGTCCCGCCGGTCGTACTTCGCCTGCTGCGCCATGCGTTCAACGTAAACAACGCGATCAACCCGCGCCATCGCTGGTGAGAACCCGACTTACAAGTGCTCCATCGCGAGGTATCGTTTCGGCCTTGGCTGGCTGATGTGCAATCGCTATAGGTTGCTCTCGATCGACCGTTGGGGGGCGGCCACGGTGCGAGTGCGGCTTCTCGGTCCGATCGACGTGGTGGTCGGCGGCGAGACGCGGCCCGTGCAGGGGCTGCGGCGTAAGGCCGTGCTCGCCGTGCTCGGGCTGCACGCCGGGGAGGTCGTGAGCACCGGGCGCCTGGTCGATCTGGTCTGGGACGGGGCGCCGCCGCCCAATGCGGTCAACGCGCTGCAGAGCCACCTTTCCTACCTGCGCCGCACGCTGTCGGACAAGGGCGTGGTGCGCTTGCGGCCGCCCGGGTACGTGCTCGACGTCGGCGCCGAGGGGACCGACGTCGCGGTGGCCGAGCGGCTGATCAGCGCCGGGCTGCAGGACCGCGACGACGGCAACCGGGCCCGCGACCTGCAGCGGGCACTGGACCTCTGGCGCGGGGAGCCGATGGCCGACGCGATCGGCGTGACCTGGCTGGAGGAGCAGGCGCAGCGGCTCGGGCAGCTGTGGCTGCAGGGCAAGCGCGCGCTGCTGCAGGCCCGGCTCGGGCTCGGGCAGCACGCCGCGCTGCTGCCGGAGCTGGCGCAGCTGACCCGGGAGCACCCGTTCGACGAGCAGCTGCACGGGCAGCTCATGCTCGCGCTGTACCGCATGGGCCGCCAGGCCGACGCGCTGGCCGCCTTCCAGCGGCTGCGTCGCACGCTGCGCGACGACCTGGGGATCGAGCCGGGCGCGGCGCTGCGCGAGCTGGAGTCGGCGATGCTGCGCCAGGACGCCGGGCTCGACCCGCCGGCCGCCCCCGTGCGCCTGGCCCCCGAGCGGGAGCCGCGGGCGCCGGCGGGCACCGTGCCGGCCCAGATCCCGCTGGCCGTGCGCACGTTCGCCGGGCGGGCCGGGCAGCTGGCCCGGCTCGACGCGCTGCTGCCGGCCGGGTGGGCCCCGCCCGGCGCGGCCGTCTTCGTCGCGGTGGTGTCCGGCACGGCCGGGGTCGGCAAGTCGGCGCTCGCGGTGTACTGGGCGCACCGGGTGGCCGACCGGTTCCCCGACGGCCAGCTCTACGTGAACCTGCGCGGCTTCGACCCGGGCGACCGGCCGATGCCGCCGGCCGACGCGGTGCGCGGCTTCCTCGACGCCCTCGGCGTGCCGTCCGAGCGTGTCCCGGCCGACCTGGCCGGCCTGTCCGGCCTGCTGCGCAGCCAGCTGGCCGGCAAGCGGGTGCTGATCCTGCTGGACAACGCCCGCGACGCCGAGCAGGTCCGCCCGCTGCTGCCGGCCGCGCCCGGCTGCCTGGTCGTGGTCACCAGCCGCGACCCGCTGACCTCGCTGGTGGCGATCGAGGGCGCGGTGCCCGTGCCGGTCGACCTGCTCACCGACGCCGAGGCCCGCGACCTGCTGGTGAGCCGGCTCGGGGCGCGCCGGGTGGCGGCCGAGCCGGCCGCCGTCGAGCGGATCGTGACCTGCTGCGCGCGGCTGCCGCTGGCCCTGGCGGTGGTCGCCGGGCGCGCCGCCACCCGGCCGGAGCTGCCGCTGTCGGCGCTGGCCGACGAGCTCGGCGTGCGCCGCTCGACGCTGGACGCGATCGCCGGCAGCGACCCGGCCTCCGACGCGCGGGCCGTGTTCTCGTGGTCGTACCGCTCGCTGAGCCCGGCCGCGGCCGAGGTGCTGCGCCGGATGAGCCTCGGGCCGGGGGCCGACCTCGGCATCGACGCCGTCGCCGCGCTCGCCGGCGTGACCACCGCGGCCGCCCGGGCCGGCCTGGCCGAGCTGGACCGGGCCGGGCTGGTGATGGAGCAGCGGCCCGGGCGGTACACCTTCCACGACCTGCTGCGCGCCTACGCCACCGAGCTGGCCGAGACGACCGACGGCGAGGCCGTCCGGGCCGCCGCCGTGCACCGCCTGCTCGAGCACTACCTCGCCACCGCCCAGGCGGCCGCGCAGCAGCTCGACCCGGCCCGGGACCCGGCGCCGCGGGCGGCCCGGCACCCGGCGATCGCGGTGCCGGCCCCGCCGCGGGAGCAGGCCCAGGCCTGGTTCGCCGACGAGCACCGCGCGCTGCTGGCCGCGGTGGGCCTGGCCGCCGGGCGCGGGCTGGACGAGCACACCTGGCGGCTGGCCGCGGCCATGACCACGTTCCTGGACTGGCGCGGGCAGTGGCAGGAGCTGGTGAGCATCCAGGAGGCGGCGCTGAGGGCGCTGCGCCGGCTGGGCGACCGGCCCGGGCAGGGCGCGGCGTCCTGCGAGCTGGGCCAGGTCTACGCCCGCATCGGCCGCTTCGACGAGGCCCACCAGTACCTGTGGACGGCGCTGTGCCTGTTCGAGCAGCTCGACGACGCCCCCGGGCTGGCCCGCGCGCACTACCACCTGGCCTGGCTGCAGCACGCCCAGCGCAAGTACCGCGAGGCCCTGAGCCACAGCGAGCAGGCCCTGGAGCTCTTCGAGCGGCTCGGCGACAAGCTCTGGCGGGCCCGCGCCCTCAACGCCACCGGCTGGATCATGGGGCAGCTCGGCGACTACGCGGACGCGCTGCGGCGCTGCGGCGACGCGCTGGTGGAGAACCGCGAGGCCGGCGACCGCCACGGCGAGGCCGGCACGTGGGACGCCGTCGGCTACGCCCATCACCGGCTGGGCGACCCGCGCCAGGCGGTCGCCTGCTACGGCCACGCCCTGCGCGCCTACCGCGAGCTGGGCGACCGCTCCGGCCAGGCCTGCGTGCTGTGCCACCTGGGCGACGCGCACGCCGCTATCGGTGACGCCGCCGCCGCGGCCGAGGCGTGGCGGCACAGCCTCGACATCCTCGACGAGCTCGATCCCGCGCAGGCCGCCACCGTGCGCGCGAAGCTCCCGTCCGGCTCGCCCGGCCCGCCGACTACCGTGAGGGGATGACGGCGCTTCGCACCTTACGGGCCGAGCTGGCGGCGGCGGCCCCGCAGATGTACGACGACCTCGCCGAACTGGTCGCGGTCGAGTCCCCGTCCTCCGACGTGCACGCGCTGGCCCGCTGCGCCGATGTGGTGGCCGCCCTCGGCACCCGCAGCCTCGGCGCCGCGCCGGAGCGGATCGTGGTGGGCGACCGGCCGCACCTGCGCTGGCGCTTCGGGGAAACGCCGGCCCGGGTCGTGCTCATCGGGCACTACGACACGGTCTGGCCGCTCGGCACGCTGGCCCGCTGGCCGTTCGCGATCGACGGCGACCGGGCCACCGGCCCCGGCGTGGTCGACATGAAGGGCGGCCTGGTCGTGCTCTTCCACGCCCTCGCCGCGATCGGCGACCTCGACGGCGTCACGGTGCTGATCAACGCCGACGAGGAGCTCGGCTCGCCGACCTCGACCGCGCTCATCGAGGACACCGCCCGCGGCGCGGCCGGCGCGCTGGTGCTGGAGGGCAGCGCGCACGGCCGGCTCAAGACCGCCCGCAAGGGCATCGCGCACTACACGGTGCGGGTCACCGGCCGCGCCTCGCACGCCGGCAACGCCCCGCACGGTGGCATCAACGCCGGCGTGGAGCTGGCCCACCAGGTGCTGCGCATCGCGGCGCTGGGCGACCCCGGGCGTAGCACGACGGTCACCCCGACCGACTCGGTCGCCGGGACGACGAGCAACACCGTGCCGGCCGCCGCGCGGCTCAGCGTCGACGTGCGCTCGTTCGACCAGGCGGAGCTGGACCGGGTCGACGCCGCCCTGCGCGGGCTGGCCCCGGTGCTGCCCGGCGCGCGGGTCGACATCGAGCGCGGCCCGGCCCGCCCGGCGCTGCCCGAGAGCGCGTCGGCCGAGCTGTTCGCGCTCGCGCAGCGGCTCTGCGAGGAGCTGACCGGCGCCCCCGCGACCGGGGAGGCGGTCGGCGGCGGCTCGGACGGCAATCTCACCGCCGGAGTCGGCGTGCGGACCCTCGACGGGCTCGGCGCGATCGGCGGCAATGCACACGCGGAGGGGGAGTGGATCGAGTTGTCCAGCCTGCCGGAGCGGGCGGCCCTGGTCGGGGCGCTCGCGGCGCGGATCGGGCGGGAGCCGTGACGGCCTTAGCCGACGCCTCGGCCGCCGCCGAGCGCATCGGGGTCAAGGTGGTCGAGCTGTCCTCGGCCGTCGAGCTCGAGGAGTGCTCGGCGCTGCTGCAGCGGGTGTGGCGGGCCGGGCACCCCGCGGAGATCGCGTCGCCGTCGATGCTGCGGACGTACGTCCACTCGGGCAACTACGTCGCCGGCGCCTACCGCGCCGGGGTCCTGGTCGGCGCGGTCGTCGCCTTCTTCGGCCGCGACGAGGCGGGCGAGCACCTGCACTCCCACCTGGCCGGCGTCGAGCGCGGCGGCCACGGCCAGGGCGTCGGGCGCGCCCTGAAGCTGCACCAGCGGGCCTGGACCCTGGCCCGCGGGGTGCCCGAGGTGCACTGGACCTACGACCCGCTCATCGGCCGCAACGCGTACTTCAACCTGCAGAAGCTCGGCGCCGACGCGGCCGCCTACCTGCCGGAGTTCTACGGCCGGATGACCGACGGCATCAACACCGGCGACCTGACCGACCGGGTGCTCGTCGTGTGGCGGCTGGACAGCCCGCGGGTCGGCGAGCTGGCCCGCGGGGCCTGCGCCGACGTCGACACGAGCGACGCCGCGCCGCTGGTGTCCCGCGCCGAGGACGGCGAGCCGCTGCTGCACGAGCCGGACCCGGCCGCGGCGGCGCTGACCGTGGCCGTGCCGGTCGACGTCGAGGAGCTGCGCCGCGGCGACCCGGCGGCGGCGCTGCGCTGGCGCCACGCCGTGCGCGACGCGCTCATGGGCCGCCTGGCCGCGGGCCTGCGCATCGCCGGCATCACCCGCGACGGGCACTACCTGCTGGAGGCCGGACGATGAGCGGTCCGCAGCGTTGCGGAGGGGCCTCGAACAATCGGCACAGGGTTGGCTCAGGCCGGTGCCGCAGCGTTGCGGAGGCGACGGGATGAGTGACATGCGACTGCAGGGCCTGGAGCTGCGGCGGATCGCCATGCCGCTGGTGGCGCCGTTTCGCACCTCCTTCGGCACCGAGCACACCCGCGACGTGCTGCTCGTGCGCGCGGTCACGGCCGAGGCCGAGGGCTGGGGCGAGTGCGTGGCGCTGAGCGGGCCGTTCTACTCCGCCGAGTACGTCGACGGCGCCGAGGCGTTCATCCGGCGGTACCTCGTGCCGCTCCTGCGCCGTTGCACCGGCAGCGTCTACGCGCTGGAGCGCCTGTTCGAGCCGCTCAAGGGCCATCCGATGGCCAAGGCGGCGGTGCAGACGGCCGTGCTCGACGCGCACCTGCGCGCGGCCGGGCTGCCGCTGGGCGACTTCCTGGGCGCGGTGCGCGACACGGTGCCGGCCGGCGTCTCGGTCGGCATCATGGACTCCGTTCCCGCCCTGCTGGAGGCCGTCGAGGGGTACCTCGCCGCCGGCTACCTGCGGATCAAGCTCAAGATCGAGCCGGGCTGGGACGTCGAGCCGGTGCGGGCCGTGCGCGAGCGCTTCGGCGACGGCGTGCTGCTGCAGGTCGACGCCAACACCGCGTACACGCTCGCCGACGCCGACCGGCTGGCCCGCCTCGACCCGTTCGACCTGCTGCTCATCGAGCAGCCGCTGCCGGAGGACGACCTGCGCGGCCACGCCCGCCTGGCCGGGCTGCTGCGCACGCCGATCTGCCTGGACGAGTCGATCGTCAACGCGCGGGCGGCGGCCGACGCGATCGCGCTGGGCGCCTGCCGGATCGTCAACATCAAGCCCGGGCGGGTCGGCGGGTACCTCGAGGCCCGCCGCATCCACGACGTCTGCGCGGCCAACGGGGTGGCGGTCTGGGCCGGCGGGATGCTGGAGACCGGCCTCGGCCGCGCGGCCAACCTCGCCCTGGCCGCCCTGCCGGGCTTCACGCTGCCCGGCGACACCTCCGCCTCCGACCGCTACTACGCCCAGGACATCACCGAGCCATTCACTCTCGACGGCGGCCACGTGGCCGTGCCGACCGGCCCTGGCATCGGGGTCACGCCGATCCGGGAGGTCCTCGACGCTGTGACGACGGCGACAGAGTGGATTAACTTTACAAGCGTTAGCTGACGGCTATAACCTTACGGGCGTAAACAAACGCCCGTAAGGAGCCTGTGCCATGTCCGAGTCCGAGTACGAGCACCCGCGCCGCTGGGCCGCTCTCGCGGTGCTCAGCCTTACGCTCGTCGCCGTCACCCTCGACAACTCCGTGCTGAACACCGCGCTGCCGTCGCTGGCCCACGCGCTGCGGGCGGGCACCTCCGACCTGCAGTGGATCACCGACGCGTACACCCTCGTCTTCGCCTCGGCGCTGATCCTGGCCGGCACCCTCGGCGCCCGGCTCGGCTCGCGCAACGCGCTGCTCGGCGGCCTGGTCGTGTTCGGCGGCGGCTCGGCGGTCGCGGCCCTGTCCGGCTCGCCCGGGCAGCTCATCGCCTGGCGGGCGGTCATGGGGCTGGGCGCGGCGTTCGTCATGCCGGCCACGCTGGCGATCATCACCCGGATCTTCCCGCCGGCCGAGCGCCCGAAGGCCTTCGGCGCCTGGTCGGCCGCGGCCGGCATCGGCGTGCTCATCGGCCCGGTCACCGGCGGCGCCCTGCTCGAGCGCTTCTCGTGGAGCAGCGCCTTCTGGATCAACGTGCCGCTGGTCGCGTTCGCCATCGGCGCCGTGTTCGCCCTCGTCCCGTCCGTCCCGGCGGTGCGCGGAGGCAGGCTCGACATCCTCGGCGCGCTGCTGTCCACCGCGGCTGTCGCCGCGCTCGTCGACGCGGTCATCCAGGCGCCGTCGCGGGGCTGGGCCGACCGGGTGACGCTGGCCGAGTTCGCGCTGGCCGCCGTGCTGGTAGCCGGGTTCGTCGCGTGGCAGCGCCGGGCCGCCTCGCCGCTGGTGCGGCTGGAGCTCTTCACCAACCGCACCTTCGCCGTCGCCGCGCTCTCCCTGGCCGTGGTGTTCTTCGTGCTCTTCGGGACGCTGTTCGAGCTGTCGCAGTACCTGCAGCTGGTCCACGGCTACAGCCCGCTCGTGGCCGGCCTGGGTGCCATGCCGTTCGCCGCGGCCATGGCGCTCACCTCGGCCACCTCGCCGCTCATCGCCCGCCGGCTCGGCGTGCGCGGCACCCTGGCGCTGGGCCTGTTCCTGGCCGCCGCCGGCCTGCTCGGCCTCGCCACGACCGGCGTGCACACGGCCTTCTGGCAGATCGCCGCCGGCACCGCGGTCATCGGCTTCGGCATGGGCATGATGATGGCCCCGGCCAGCCTGCAGATCTCCGGCTCGGTCCCGCCCCGGTTCGCCTCGATGGCCAGCGCGCTCAACAGCGTGATCCGGGAGCTCGGCGGCGTGTTCGGGATCGCGGTCCTCGGCACGGTGGTCTCCTCCGCCTACCGTTCCGGCGTCGGTACCGGCCTGGGTCCGGCCGGCACCGACCTGCCGACGGCCCACGGCGTGGCGGCCACCCTCCCGGCCCCGGCGGCGCAGCACGTGATCGCGGTGGCGGACCGGGCCTTCACCGACGCGATGGACCGCGGCGCCCTCATCGCGGCGGGGATCGCCCTGCTGATGGCGGTGGCCGTGCTGGTGGTCCGCCCGGCCCGCGCGGCGGCGCCGTCGGCGCCCGGGGCCGAGGTCCAGGCGGCGGAGCCGGTGCTGCAGACGGCATGATGAAGGTCATGAAGGCGGAACAGGACGGATCGGCCACCCCCGCCCCCGGGGGTGGCCGCACCCGTAACCGGCGCGGCGAGGGCGCCCTGCTGCGCGACGAGATCGTGGCCGCGGCCGAGCGGCTGCTGGAGCGCGAGGGCAACGAGGAGGCGCTGACCCTGCGCTCGGTCGCCCGCGAGGCCGGCATCTCGGCCCCGTCGATCTACGGCCACTTCGCCGACCGCGACGCGATCCTGGGGGCCGTGCTCGACATCGGCTTCGAGCGGCTGCGCGTGCTGGTGCTCGACGCGGCCGACGGGATCGACGACCCGGTGGAGCGGCTCCTGGCGGGCTGCCAGGCCTACGCGCGGTTCGGGATGCAGGACCCGGCGCAGTACCGCATTCTCTTCGGCCGCCAGCGGCCCGACCGCCCGAGCATGGACTCGCCCGCCGACATCGCCGGCCTGCCCGAGGTCTGGCGGCGCCGGCTCGACGCGTTCATGGTCATGGTCGACTCGCTGACCGAGTGCGTGAAGGCGGGCCGGTCGGCCAGCGCCGACCCGTTCGCCGACGCCACCACCCTCTGGACCTCGCTGCACGGCGCCGTGGTGATGCGCCAGTTCGTCCCGGGCTTCCCCATGCCGCCGCTGCACCGCGCGGTCGAGGACCTCGTCCGCCGCATCGGGTTGATCCGGCCATGAGCGGTCCGCAGCGAAGGGGAGGCGGCGCAATGAGCGGTCCGGAGCGCAGCGGAGGGGCCGCGAACGATCAGCACAGTGTTCGTTCGCGCCGACGCCGCAGCGAAGCGGAGGTGGCGGCGCGAAGCGGTCCGGAGCACAGCGGAGGTGGCGGCGTGAGCCTGGTCGAGGCGCTGGCCGGACCGGTGGGCAAGGCGGCGGTCGCGCTGCTGGGCAGCCGCCTGACGGTGGGCGGGGTGACCGTGCGGCTGACCGAGGTGGAGGCGTACTCGGGCACCGGCGAGGACCCGGCCTCGCACGCCCACCGCGGCCGCACCCCGCGCAACGCCATCATGTTCGGCCCGGCCGGTTACGCGTACGTCTACTTCACCTACGGCATGCACTACTGCATGAACGTGGTCACCGGCACCGAGGGCACCGCGTCGGCCGTGCTGCTGCGGGCCGGCGAGGTGGTCGACGGCCTGGAGACGGCCCGCGCCCGCCGCCCGGCCGCCCGCTCGGACGCCGAACTGGCCCGCGGACCGGCCCGCCTGTGCAGCGCGCTGGGCATCGAGCGCGACTTCTACGGGACGTACCTCCTCGACGGCCTCCTGACCGAGCCCACCACCCCGCCGGGCGACATCTCCGCCGGCCCCCGCGTCGGCGTGACCGGGGCCCATGACATCCCGTGGCGCTTCTGGCTCACGGGCGATCCCACGGTGAGCGACTACCGCCGCCACGTGTCCCGGCCGCGCAAGGGCCCCGCCGCGTAGCCACGGCAGGGCCCGGACATCGCCGGCGGGCCTCGCGCTCCGGAGCCGGCGGACCGCGCCCTGCCCGGGAAATCGACTTAATTTAGTTCCGTGGAAAGTTGACATGCATATCGGCGCACGGCGACGATCGATGCATGACCGGACCCGGGCGACTCTTCTCGCCCCGACACATCGCCTTCACGAGGCGACGCGTCATCGACAACATGTTGTCGGTGTCCATGCAGTGTCGTTGATCGACGCTGCTTCTCCGGTGCGGTGATTTCCGGTCTTACCGCGCCATCTTCACGATCGTACGGCCGCATGCGGGCCGCGACGATGCCGTTCGCGTGCCCGAAGGTAGATCCGAGGAGAAATCGCGATGACAGCAGGCAGCCTCACCGCACTTTCCGTCCGTAAGGTCACCGCCCGTATCGGGGCCGAAATCCGCGGCGTGAACATCGGCGACGAGCTGGACGGGGAAACCGTCGCCGCGATCCGCGCCGCGCTGAACGAGCACAAGGCGCTCGTATTCCCCGACGTCGACCTCGACGACGCCGGCCAGGAGCGCTTCGCCCGCTACTTCGGCGAGCTCACGACCGCCCACCCGACGGTGCCGTCGGAGCCGGGCGCGCCCAACGTGCTGCCGGTCGACAGCGAGCGAGGCCGGGCGAACCACTGGCACACCGACGTCACCTTCGTGGTCAGCCCGCCGCAGGTCAGCACGCTGCGCAGCATCGTGCTGCCGCCGTACGGCGGCGAGACGCTGATCGCCAACGCGGCCGCGGCCTACCGGGACCTCCCGGAGCCGCTGCGCGCGTTCGCCGAGACGCTGTGGGCGGTGCACACCAACGACTACGACTACGACTACGCGGTGCCGCCCGAGTCGCTGGACGAGAGCGCGCGGGAGCGCCGGACGCAGTTCACCTCCATCGGCTACGAGACGGTGCACCCCGTCGTGCGCGTGCATCCGCTCACCGGCGAGCGGGGGCTGTTCATCGGCGGTTTCGCGAGCCGGATCGTCGGGCTTTCCAACACCGAGTCGCGCGACATTCTGCGGTTGCTGCAGTCGTATGTCACGCGGCCCGAGAACGTGCTGCGGTGGCGGTGGTCGCTCAATGAGCTCGTCGTCTTCGACAACCGCATCACCCAGCATTATGCGATCGACAACTACGACGATCTTCCGCGCCGCCTGAATCGCGTCACGGTCGCCGGCGAAATCCCGGTCGGCGTGCACGGCAAGGCGAGCTACTCCATTTCCGGCGACGCTTCGCACTACACGCCGGCCATCTCTGTCCCGAACGCCGCGTGACGGCCAGGAACGAACAGGCCATGAATATGAGAACAGGGAAGATGAGTCTGCGAAACGAACAGGGCCGGCCCGCGGCAGGGGCGCTGGCGGTCCTCGCCGTCGTGGCGGCGGCCGCGCTGTCGGCGTGCGGCTCGGCCAAGGCCAGCGGCAGCGAGCCCGACGCGTCGGGCGTCACCACCCTGCGGTACCAGGGCTGGGCCAACCAGGTCACGCTGCCGGAGGTGGCCGAGCACCTCGGCTACTTCGACGGCAAGATCAAGCTCAAGTGGGTCGGCAACACCATCAGCGGACCCCAGGACATCCAGTCCGCGGCCACCGGCGAGACCGAGTTCGGGGGCGCCTTCGGCGGCGCTGTGGAGAAGCTCGTCAGCTCCGGCGCCGGCATCAAGGCGGTGATCAACTACTACGGCAGCGACGCCAAGGAGTTCACCGGGTACTACGTGCTGGACGGCAGCCCGCTCAAGGAGCCCAGGGAACTGGTCGGCAAGAAGGTCGGCGTGAACACCCTCGGCGGCCAGAACGAGGCCGACATCTTCAACGTGCTGCACAAGGCCGGGCTGTCCCCGGCCGACATCAAGAAGGTCGAGCTGGTGACGCTGCCGCCGCCGAACGCCGAGGACGCGCTGCGCAAGGGCCAGATCGACGCGGTCGCGCTCTCCGGGCAGTTCCGGCAGCGGGCCGAGGCGGCCGGCGGGGTGCGGACGCTGTTCACCCACAAGGACCTGTACGGGCCGGTCAACGGTGGGCAGTACGTGTTCCGCAACGACTTCATCAAGAAGAACCCGGCGGCGGTGCGCGCCTTCGTCGACGGCGTCGGCAAGGCGATCGAGTGGGAGCGCACGACGCCGCGCGACGAGGTCGTCGCCACCTTCACGAAGATCGTCGAGACGCGGGCGCGGACCAACGAGTCGACGGCGTCGCTGAAGTACTGGCAGAGCGTCGGCGTGCCGTCGCACTACGGCTACATCGTCGACGGCGACTTCGCGCTGTGGCAGGACTGGCTGCTCACCACCGGGTCGGTGAAGCAGGCCCCGAAGTCCTCGGACCTCTACACCAACGAGTTCAACCCGAACGCCACCTCGCCCGCGCTGCCTTCCGGGGCGCCGAAGTGAGCACCAAGATCCGGATCAGGAACATCACCAAGACGTTCCCCGCCCGCAACTCGGGCGCGCTGACGGCCTTGGAGAACATCAGCCTCGACATCACCGCCGGGGAGTTCCTCGCGCTGGTCGGCCCGAGCGGGTGCGGCAAGTCCACGCTGCTGGACCTGATCGCCGGGCTGACCAGCCCGACCTCCGGCGAGCTGACCATCGGCGGGCAGCCCATCACCGGCCCCGGCCTCGACCGCGGCGTGGTCTTCCAGCAGTACGCCCTGTTCCCGTGGCGGACCGCGCAGGCCAACGTCGAGTTCGGCCTCGAGGTCAAGGGCGTGCCCCGCCGGCGGCGGGCCGAGCGGGCCCGGGAGATGCTGGCGCTCGTCGGGCTGACGGCCTTCGCCGACCGGTACCCGCACGAGCTCTCCGGCGGCATGCGCCAGCGGGTGGCCATCGCCCGCAGCCTGGCGTACGAGCCCGAGGTCCTGCTGATGGACGAGCCCTACGCGGCGCTGGACGCGCAGACACGGGAGGCGCTGCAGGAGGACCTGCTGTCGATCTGGCGGCGCACCGGCACCACGGTGCTGTTCATCACGCACAGCATCGAAGAGGCGGTGTACCTGGGCCAGCGGGTCGCGGTGATGACCGCGCGGCCGGGACGGATCAAGCGCATCGTGGACATCGAGCTGCCGGACAGCGACGGCGGCGACCCCCGCTCGACGCCGGAGTTCGTCCGCTACCGCCGCGAGATCTGGGAGCTGCTGCACGACGAGGTGCGCAAGGCCTTCGAGACGCAGGGTTCGGGCTACGTGGCGGGCAAGGCGGTGGCCGCCGGTGTCTGAGACCACGATCGCGGTCATCGACCAGCCGGCCGGCCGCGCGGGGACGCCGGCCGGCGGCACACCCGGCCTCCCGGCGAAAACGCGAGCGTCGTGGCGCGCGGCGCGCCTGCTCGGCTCCGGCGTGCGGCGGATCGTCGCCATCGCCGCCTTCCTCGCGCTGTGGCAGATCGCGCCGGCGGTCGGCTGGGTCGACCGGGCGTTCCTGTCGCCGCTGAGCGAGGTGCTGGACACCTGGTGGGGGCTCGCGGTCGGCGGCGACCTGTGGACCAACATCTGGGCGAGCCTGCACCGCTCGCTGGCCGGCTTCGCGATCGCCATCTCGATCGCGGTGCCGCTGGGGCTGCTCATCGCCTGGTACCGCGCGGTGGCCGGGGTCCTCTCGCCGCTGCTGGCCATCTTCCTCAACACGGCGGCGGTGGCCCTGCTGCCCGTCTTCACCCTGATCCTCGGCATCGGCGACACGTCGAAGATCGCGATCATCGCCTACGCCTGCTTCTGGCCGGTGCTGTACAACACGATCAGCGGCGCCCGCGACGTCGACCCGCTGCTGATCAAGTCGGCCCGCTCGCTCGGGCTGCCGCACATCAAGCTCTTCACCAAGGTGATCGTCCCGGCGGCGCTGCCGACGATCTTCACCGGCATCCGGCTCGCCGGCGCGGCCTCCATGCTCGTGCTGATCACCACCGAGTACGTGGGGGCGAAGGCCGGGCTCGGCTACATGATCATCTCTGCGCAGTTCAACTTCCAGATCCCCGAGATGTACGCCGGCATCCTCACCGTGTCGATCATCGGCGTCGCGTTCAACTACCTGCTGCTGTTCATCGAGTCGAAGGTACTGAGGTGGCGACCGTGACCGACCGCAAACTGCATCTCAACGCGTTCCTGATGAGCTCGGGGCATCACGAGGCGGCGTGGCGGCTGCCCGAGAGCGACCCCTACGCGGACGTCGACGTGCAGCACTGGATCCGCCTGGCCCGGATCGCCGAGCGCGGCAAGCTCGACTCGCTGTTCCTGGCCGACGGGCCCGCGCTGTGGCAGGGCATCGAGTTCCGCCCGGCCGGCCAGCTGGAGCCCACGATCCTGCTGACGCTCCTTGCGGCCGCGACGAGCCGGATCGGGCTGATCGCCACCGCCTCGACGACGTACAACGAGCCGTACAACCTGGCCCGCCGCTTCGCCTCCCTGGACCACGTCAGCGGCGGCCGCGCGGGCTGGAACATCGTCACCACCGCCGGGCGGGACGCAGCGCGCAACTTCGGCCTCGGCGACCGCCCGGACCACCTCGACCGGTACCGCCGGGCGACCGAGTTCGTGGAGGTCTCCCGCAAGCTGTGGGACTCCTGGGACGACGACGCCCGGCTGGCCGACAAGGCCCGCGGCCGCTACGTCGACCCGGCCAAGGTGCACGCCATCGGCCACCGCGGCGACTACTACAAGGTCGAGGGCGCGCTGAACGTGCCGCGCCCGCCGCAGGGCCATCCGCTGCTCGTGCAGGCCGGCTCCTCGCACGACGGCAAGGACTTCGCCGCCCGTTACGCCGACGCGGTCTTCACCGCGCAGCAGACGATCGCCGACGCCCAGCGGTTCTACGCGGATCTGAAGGCGCGGGCGGCCGCGTTGGGCCGGGATCCGGCCGCGGTGAAGATCCTCCCGGGCATCGTGCCGATCCTCGGCTCGACCGAGGCGGAGGCGCTGCGGCTGGCCCAGGATCTCGAGGACCTGATCGTGCCGGAGTTCGGGCTCGGGCAGCTCTCGGAGATCCTGGAGGTGCCGGTCGCCCGGCTGGTCCTGGACGAGCAGCTGCCGGACGACATCCCGGACAGCGCCTCGATCGAGGGCGCGCAGAGCCGGTCCAGCCTGATCGTGAACCTGGCGCGGCGCGAGCGACTGACCGTGCGCCAGCTCATCGGACGGCTGGGCGGCGGCCGCGGTCACTGGACCTTCATCGGTACCCCGGAGCAGGCCGCCGACGTGCTGCAGGAATGGTTCGACAACGGCGCGGCCGACGGCTTCAACGTGATGGGCGCGGCCCTGCCGTCGGGGCTGGAGACCTTCGTCGACCAGGTCGTGCCGATCCTGCGCGAGCGCGGCCTGTTCCGCACCGAGTACGAGGGCGCCACGCTGCGCGAGCACTACGGGCTGGCGCGCCCGGCGAGCCGGTACGAGGTCTCGGCCGCACCTGCTGAGCCGTCCGGTCAGGAGGCCTCGTCGAACGCCATCACGGTGAACGGATCGGTGTAGAGGGCGTCGAGCATGACCGCGCCGCCGGCCATCGCCAGCGGCGCGTGCATGAAGCTGGACATCATCACGGTCCGGTCGGGGTCGGCGACCGTCGCGCTGTGCCTGGCGACCTGCTCACGCAGGGTCGCCAGGCAGTCGGGCAGCCGGGCCAGGCCGGGCTCGACCAGCAGTACCAGCTCGGGGTTCAGCAGGTCCGCGATCGGCGCGATGGCCCGTCCGACCACCTCGGCCCGCCAGCGGAAGAGCTCGTGGGCGGCCGGGTCGCCCGCGGCCGCGACGTCGACGAGCTCGAAGATCGACCGTTCGCCGATCAGCCCCGCCTGGTGCGCGTGGCGCACCAGGCGGCGCTCCGACACGGTCGCCTGCAGGCAGCCGGTGCGGCCGCACGAGCACGGCTCGGTGCTGCCGGCGACGGGCAGGTGCGCGATGCTGCCGGCCTGGAAGCGGGGCCCGTGGTTGACCTGCTCGCCGAGCGCGAACGCGGCGTCGACGACGTTGCCGATGAAGACCGCGAGCACGCTCTCCCGCGAGCGGGGATGGCCGAACAGCTGCTCGGCGCGCACCAGCGCCCGGGAGTGCGAGTCGACCAGCGCCGGCACCCCGAACCGGCGGGCGAAGATGGCGGCGACCGGAACCTGGCGCCAGCCGAGCATGGGGTGCTCGACGATCGTGCCGTGATCGCGGTCGACCCAGCCGCCGGTCGCGATCCCGATGCCCAGCAGCCGGTCGCCGTGCGGATGCTCGTGCAGCAGGCGCGCCAGCGCGTCGGCGCTGCGCTCGATGATGCGCTCCGCGCCGGCGTTGCCGTGCGGGATCATGCGCTCGGCCAGCACGCGCCCGCGGATGTCGAGCACCGCGACGGTGGCGTGCGGAATGGCGTAGTGGATGCCGGCGACGATGCCCACCGAGGTGTCCAGGTCGACCGGGAGGAACGGCCGTCCCATCCCGTTCGTGGCCGTGGCCTCGGACAGCTCGGTCAGCAGGCCGAGCGACAGCAGCTCGGCGGCGTGGCCGGTCACCGACGCCGGCGACAGGCCCGTGAGGCGCGCCATCGTGCTGCGGGGCAGCGGGCCGTGCTCCAGCACGACGCGCAGGAGCGATCCGACGCTGGCCGTGCGGCGTCGCTGCGGGCGTGAGGAGGCTCGCGACCGTACCAACATGGAATATATCCTACTTCACAGATAGGGTTGATATGTTAAATCGGCGTCGCTGCGTATGCGAAAGAGCCCCGCCGCGCGGTCGCGACGGGGCTCTCGGTCACCAGCAGGCCTCCCGGTCCGGGAGGCGGTCGGCTTCGGGCAGGCGGACCGCCATGGACTGCGGCGGGCGGGCGTACTCGGCATCGGTGACCTGCTCGCCCCACTCCGTGCCGGTGCCGTCCGGGTCGGTCTCGTGGGTGGACACCACGGCCACGAAGGTCGCCGGGCCGGCGCCGTGCCAGTGCCACTCGCCGGCCTCCACCACGATCGTGTCGCCGGCCCGCACCTCGTGGACCGGGCCGCCGCGGCGCTGGACCCGGCCCACGCCGTGCAGGACGTGCAGGACCCGGCCGTACGGGCAGCGGTGCCACGCCGTGCGGGCGCCCGGGTTGAACTGGGCGTGGAACGTCGCCAGGCGGGACGGCTCCATCGCGACGACGTCGCGACCGATCCAGGCCACGCCGGAGTAGCGCTGCTGCGGCGCGGGCCGGCTGGTGCTCGGCGCGCGGATGACCTCCATGTGTACCCCTCCCTCGCTGTGTAGTCCTGTCGGTCTATGCCTTCGTGTAGTCGGCCCAGGACATGTCCCAGGCCGTCCAGCCGTCGCCCGCGTCGAGCGGCGCGCCCGTGTTGCGCGTGACCACCGGGTCGCCGACCAGCAGCGACTCGTAGAGCCACCGGCCGTTGTCGGTGGAGACGTTGGTGCAGCCGTGCGAGACGTCGCGCACGCCCTGGTCGCCGACCGACCAAGGGGCGGCGTGGATGTACTGCCCGCCCCAGGTGAGGCGCATCGCGTACTGGACCGCGGCGGTGTACTCCGGCGTGCGGAACACCGTCGAGGGCTCCCGCGACATGACCACCGTGGTGCCGCTGGACGAGGGCGTGGACGGCTTGCCCAGGCTCACCGGAATAGTGCGGATCGGCTGGTCGTTCTGGAACACGGTCATCTGCTTCGTGCTGTCGTCGATGTCGACGGTGAGCTTGCGGCCGATCGTGATGGAGGCGGTGAGGTCCTCGTCGGTGTGGCCGTTGCCGATGGGCACGCCGTTGAGGGCCTTACGCGCGGTGATCTTCGTGCCCGGCTGCCAGTAGTTCTGCGGGCGGTACATCACCTCGTGCCCGCTGAACCAGCGCCACGCCCCGGGCTGCGGCGGATCGCTGGTCACGAAGAGCCGCTGTTGCACGGCCGCGCGGGATTCGGGCGGCACGTCGCTGCCGAAGTCGACGACGATCGGCATCCCGACGCCGTACGTCCCGCCGTTGGTGAGCATCAGGTCGGAATTGATCGCCGGGCCGGTCGGCTTGGCCGCCGTGGTGAAGGTCGACGTCTTCGTCACCGGCTTGCCGTCAGCCCCGACGGCGGTCACCTTGACGGTGTAGGAGGCGCCGTAGTGCAGGGCGGCGGCCGGCACCCAGGAACTGCCGTCGGCCCGTGGCTCGCCGGCCACGGCCTGACCGGCCGCGTCGGTGAGTGCCACGTTGGTGATCTTGCCGTCGTTGACCTTCAGCCCGATTTCGGCGCTGATCGGCGACCCGGCGTCGCCTGCGGTCGGGGTGATGGAGAGCCCGACCGGTGTCGGGGGAGCGCTGTGCTTGGCCACCGAGGGTTTCCGCGTGGAACCATCGCAGGCCGACAGCGCCGGTTGCGCCGCGATCGCGAGCACGAGCAGCGCGGTCGCGGACCGGAACACGCTGTGTCTGTACATGCGGCTCATCGTCGTGCCGGCCCGGGCGAGGCCGGGCCGGCAAACGAATGACAACGGGAAGGATCGGCGGCGGCCTTACATCGTGGCGTCGGCGATCGTGTTGGCGAGGCCCTCCCACTTGGCGTACGCGTCGGGGAAGGCGGAGCCCTGGACCTTCTGCGCGGCCACGGTGACCGCGTAGTCGCCCCAGCCGGGGATGCGCAGCAGCGCCGCGTAGAAGCGGCGGGCCGACTCCTCCGGGTTCATGAGCTGCTCGATGCTGCCCCAGCTGGGCCGCTGCTGGAACAGCCCGACCGAGTCGTAGTCGTAGCCCACGCCCTCGTTCGGGTGCTCCAGCGACGCGGGGAGGTTGCCGTTGGCCAGGTTGCGCAGGTGGCTCTCCTGCAGCGCGGTGGCCAGCGCCACCACGACCGCGCGCTTGGGCAGCCTCTCCCGCTTGGCCACCGCGACGATGGCCAGCGCGTTGTCCATCTCCATCTGGCTGAGCCCGCCCACGGGCGCCACCTTGGTGGGCGCGGCGGACGGCGGGGACGTGTCGGACGGGTTGGAGGGGTTGGACGGGTTCGAGGGGTCGGAGGTTTTCGGCGGGTTGGACTTGGACTTCTTGGACGGGGCGGGCGGGTTGGCCGGCGCCCGTTCATGGTTGCGGGAAGCCACCTCTCCTTCCTCCCGCGAGGAGTCGGGACCGGCAGTCGCGGCGGCCGGGCGTTCGGCCGAGGTGACGTCCGGGTCGTCACCCGGGGCGGTCAGCACGGCCGTGAGCCCGAATGCGGCCACGGCGAACACGGTCGCCGCCGCCGCGCCCCGGCGGGGGCCGAGGCTCAGCAGCGGGCGGAGCCGGTCGCGCACCGCGTCGAGGCGGGCGGGGTCCGGCAGCAGGGGGCGGAGCCGGTCGCGCACCGCGTCGAAGCGGGCGGGGTCCGGCAGGAGGACACGGAGGCGGGCCACCGATTGGCGGCCAGAGCGAGTTCGCAGATGGCGAGGACCCGGTTCGGTCTCGTCGCTGGGCTGCGGATTTTCGTCGGCACCGGCGAGCATCCGGCGAGACTAGGACCCCCGGGGTGAGGGGGTGATTCTGGGCATGATAAACGGCGCCCGAGCCGTGTGCGCCGGGGCGCTTTTCGCCTGGGCATCACGCCCCGTAGCCGTTTCGACGGGGGGTGCAAAGCCCTGTTGACCGGCTCGAATAGCCTCGCCGGGTCCACCTCGCCGACGTCTTTCACTCACAGTGGGTGACGGCGTGGCGGATCCGCTGAGTCGTGCGCAGGCACGAGCCGGGGACCCACGTTCTGGGGTGAGTCCGCGTTTGCCGCGGTAGGGCGACCTTCGGCGTCCGAACCCGTCAGCTAACCCGGTAAGCGGTACCGGAAGGAGTGGTACCCCTGAGCTACCTCTACAAACCCCGGCACAACCCCCGGCAGGGCGACCCGTCCGGGCCCGGCCGCCGCCGGATCCCCCTCGTGGCCGCCGCGGCCGCTGTCCTCGCCGTCGCGGCGGGCCTCGGCGTCGCCGGCCTGCAGCGCTCCTCCGCCACGTCCACCCCGCCGGGCGCCACGACGGTCCGGGCCGCCGACGCCCAGGCGCTGGTCGGCGAGGTCCCCGCCGGATCCACGGGCGCGCACGACACGCCGGCGGCCCCGCCGCAGCAGCACGGCGCGGCCCCGGCGACCACCAAGGCCGCGCCCGCCCAGGCCCACAGCGCCGCCCCGGCCCCCAGCGCTTCCCCCACCCCGACCGTCCCGGTCCAGAAAGACTTGACGTACCAGTTCGCCCTCCAGGAGAACTACTACTTCTGCGGTCCGGCCGCGACCCGCATCGCGCTCACGGTCAAGGGCCTCTTCCCGAGCCAGTCGGAGGTCGCCCAGAGCCTGGGCACCACCGAGGGCGGCACCAACTCGTCGAACGACACCACGCGTGCGCTCAACGCGTACCTGAAGACCGACCTCTACAAGGCCCACTTCATCACCGGGCAGGCGGCCTCCGAGGCCGACATCGCCGAGCTGAAGGCGGCGGTCGTCAACGCGGTCTCGCACGGGTACGCCGTCGTGGCCAACATCGCCGGCACGACCACCGACGACGCCGGGCGCGGCCACTCCTACGAGGGCGGGCACTACCTCACCATCGTCGGCTACCGCGACGGCGGCCAGACCGTGAAGATCGCGGATCCGGCCGACGCCCAGGGGTCCGGCTCCTACACCCTGTCCATCGCCAACATGGCCAACTGGATCGCCCAGCGCGGCTACTCGGCCTGATCGCTTCGACCGCCGCGCGGCGTCCGCCGGTTCAGGCTCCCATCGCCCGGGCCCGGCTCGGGACGGCGAAGTTCTGGACCGGCACGCCGCGCAGCGCGAACGCCATGGTGTGCGCCACGGCCCCGTTGACCGAGCTGGAGACGCCGCCGCCCACGTAGTCGTTGGGGTTGTCCGGGTTGACCGCGATGCCGGCCGCGGCGATCTGCGGGGTGAAGCCCACGAAGGTCTCCGTGGCGTTGTACTCCGCGCTGCCCGTCTTGCCCGCCACCGGCCGCCCGAGGATCCCGGAGACGGCCTCGGCGGTGCCGCCGTCGCACTTGCCGTAGGCCGAGCCCTTGCTGACCGGGCAGCGGGCGGCGTCGGTCGCGGCCGCGGCCACGTCCGGGTCGACCACCTGCCGGCACTTCGGGGTGCCGGCGTCCAGCGTCTTGCCGTCGGCGTCCTTGATGGACAGCACCGGCAGCGGCTGGCAGTACACGCCGCCGGCCGCCACCGCCGCGTAGGCGTTGGCCAGGTCCAGCGGGCTGGTCGAGGCGACGCCCAGCGTGAACGAGCCCCATGTGTCGGCCTTGGCCGCCAGCGCCGCGTCATGGTCGTCGCGGAAGACGATGCCCAGCCGCTGCGCCATCTCGATCGCCCGGCTGGCGCCGACCTGCTCTTCCAGCCACACGAAGTACGTGTTCACCGAGCGCCCGAAGCCGTTCCACATCGTGCGGTCGCCGTCCATCCAGCTCGGGGTGTCGTTGGCCGGGCACCACCGCCCGCCGCAGCCGGACGACCCGTCGCCCGGCCAGATGGTGACCAGCCGGGCCGGCGCGTTGAAGTGCGTGTTCAGGGGCCGCCCGGAGTCCAGCGCGGCGAGCATCGTGAACATCTTGAAGGTCGATCCGGCCTGGTACCCCGCGACGCCCGAACCGCCCGCGACGAGCTGGTTGACGGTGTTGGGGTAGTTCGGGTGCTCCGGCGGGTTGGCCTCCAGGCTGTAGTGCCGATTGACCGCCATCGCCAGCACCCGGCCGCTGCCCGGCTGGACGACGGCCAGGGGCAGCGAGCGGGCGTTGCCGTAGCCGTAGACGCCGAGCGACTGGCCCAGCGCCGCGGCCTGGATGCCGGGATCGATCGAGGTGACGATGGTGTAGCCGCCGGTGCGCAGCGCCTCGTCGCGCTCGGTCGCGGTGGTCCCGAACTCGGCCTGGCTGTTCCACCACTGCCGGAAGTAGTCGCAGAAGAAGCCCCAGTCGTTGTGCGCGGCGTCGACCGCCGTGCAGTCGTTGGGCGGCCGCAGCTCCGTCAGGCGCACCTCGGCGGTCTTGGCCGCGTTCGCCGCCGCCGGCGTGACCGCGTGCATCTTCGCCATCGAGTCGAGGGTGTAGGCCCGCCGCTGCAGCGCATGTTCCCGCTCGCCGCGCAGCGGGTTGTCCACGTCCGGAGACTGCAGCACGCCGGCCAGCATGGCCGCCTCGGCCAGCGTGAGGTCGGCCGGATTCTTGCCGAAGTAGGTCTGGGCGGCGGCGTAGATGCCGTAGGCACCCGCGCCGAAGTAGGCGATGTTGAGGTACCGCTGCAGGATCTCGTTCTTGCCGAGGCGCTGCTCGAGCGCCAGGGACAGCTTCATCTCGCGCAGCTTGCGGGCCGGGGTGTCGGAGAGCGCGTCCAGGTGCTGCTGGGGCGTCAGGCCGGGGTCGTTCTTGAGCACGTTGCGCACGTACTGCATGGTCAGCGTCGAGGCGCCCTGCTGCGCGCCGCCGCGGCTGTTGGACACGAACGCGCGCGCCACGCCCTTCAGGTCCACGCCGTGGTGCTGGTAGAAGCGGGTGTCCTCGGCCGCCACCACGGCCTGCCGCATGACCGGGGCGACCTGATCGAGCGGGATGTCGCGGCGGTTCTCGTCGTAGAACGTGGTGAGCAGCGTCTTGCCGTCGCTGGCGTAGACGTAGGACGTCTGGGCCGGCGGCGGCGTGGCCAGGTTGACCGGGAGGTTCTCCCACGTGTCGCTGCCCGCCCTGGCCAGCCCGCCGGTGACGATCGCGACCGGTAGCAGGCCGGCCGCCACCACCAGGCCGGCCAGCACCGCGCACAGCAGCAGCCGCAACAGCCGGGTGGCCACGCGCCGCTTCCGGGGCTGGGGACGGGGGCGGGGGCGGCGGCGCAGGCGCATAACTGTTCTCCCGGGGTGGGGCTTTTTCGGTGGCGCGCCGCTACCCGGCGGGCCCGGCGGTAACCACCGCCCCGTCGTGGATCACCCGGGCCATTGGCCGGGGCGAGGGATCGGATGGGTGGGGACATATCCGCCCGCCCGGTCGCCCGCAGTCTGATCGGCTGGATGCGCGGCGCACCGTGGCCGTCCGGAGCGAAGGGGGCGAGACGACACCATGTGCGGCTTCGTGATGTACACCGGCAACGACATCATCACCGCGGAACTGCTCGGCGCGATGGAGCGCCAGCTCGGGCTGATCGACCACCGTGGGCCCGACGACATGGCCCTGGAACGGATCGCCCCCGGCGTGGCGGCGGGCTTCCGGCGCCTGGCGATCATCGACCGCCAGGGCAGCCGGCAGCCGCTGAGCTACCCGCCGTCCGGCCCCCAGACGGGCCGCTGGACGTTGGTCTTCAACGGCGAGATCTACAACTTCGAGGCTCTGCGCGAGGAGCTCATCCGCGAGCACGGCGCCGTCTTCGCCACCGACGGCGACTCGGAGGTGCTCGCCGCCGCGTTCCACCACTGGGGCGAGGACGCCCTGCAGCGGCTGCGCGGCATGTTCGCGTTCGCCATCTGGGACTCCGCCACCGAGACCCTCTACGCCGCCCGGGACCCGTTCGGGATCAAGCCGCTGTACTACGTCGAGACCCTCGACGGCGGCCTGTGGCTGGCCAGCGAGAAGGCGCCGCTGCTCCTGCAGACCTCACGGGAGCTCGATCCGACGGCGCTGTCGCTGTACCTCACGATGCAGTACGTCCCGGAGCCGTACACGATGCACCGCGACGTGCGCCGGCTCCCCGCCGGCGGCCTGCTGATCCGCCGGTTCGCCGGCTCCCCGGTGATCCGCCGCTACACCCGCAACTGGCTGCGCCCCGACCCCGCCGCCGACGAGGCCGCCGCCGTGGCCGACCTTCGCGAGGCCCTGCGCGACAGCGTCCGCGCCCACATGCGCGCCGACGTCCCGGTCGGCGCCTTCCTGTCCAGCGGCATCGACTCGACCGCGATCGTGGCCCTGGCCTCCGAGCTGCACCCGCGCCTGCAGGCCTTCACCGCCGGCTTCGACACCACGACCGCGTTCTCGGAGCTGGAGATCGCCGAGCGCTCCGCCGCCCACCTCGGGGTCGACCTGCATCCCGCCGTGGTCCGCCCGGACCAGGTGATGGAGGCGCTCCCGCGGATCATCTGGCACCTCGGCGACCCGGTCGCGGACCCGTCCATCGTGCCGCTGTACTTCCTCGCCCGCACCGCCGCCGAGCACGTCACCGTGGTGCTCTCCGGCGAGGGCGCCGACGAACTGGCCGGCGGGTACACCATCTACCGCGAGCCCCATTCGGTCGCCCCGGTCGCCAACCTCGGCGAGCCCCTCCAGCGGGGCCTGCGCGCCCTGGCCCGCGCCCTGCCCGACGGGATGCGTGGCAAGAGCTACCTGCAGCGGGCCACGACCCCGATGCCGGACCGGTACTTCGGCAACGCCCGCATCCTCACCGACGAGGAGAAGGCCCGGATCCTGCGCGGCGCCCGGGTGGTCGGCCACCAGCACGTGACCGCCGCCCTGTACGCCGAGGCCGCCGCCCTCGACCCGGTGGCCACCATGCAGCACATCGACATCAACACGTGGCTGACCGGCGACATCCTGACCAAGGCCGACCGCATGTCGATGGCCCACTCCCTGGAGCTGCGGGTGCCGTTCCTGGACCGCCGCGTGTTCGAGGTCCTGTCCCGCCTGCCCTCCCGGCTGAAGGTCCCGGACCGCGGCCGCACCACGAAGTACGCCCTGCGCCGCGCGGTGGCCGGCATCGTCCCCGACTTCATCGTCGACCGGCCGAAACTGGGCTTCCCCACCCCGGCCCGCCGCTGGCTGCGCGCCGAACTCGCCGAGTGGGCCCACCACGTCTTCTCGACGTCGGGCGCCGGCCGGCTGATCGACCTGAACTACGCCCACACCCTGCTGTCGGCCCACGAGAAGGCCGAGGCCGACCACGCCCGCAAGCTGTGGATCCTGCTGACCTTCTGCCTCTGGCACGGCATCTTCGTCGACGGCACCATCACCGTGACGCGCCCGGAGCCCCGGGTCCGCCCCATGCTCACCGGCTGAAGGCCAGCGCCCGCCCCGCGCCGGCCGCACGATCGCCGCCCTGCCGGCCGGGGCTGGCCCGGCGTGGAGCCCCTCGCCGGTCCCACGGTCGCGGACTGGATGGCCTCGAGCCGCGTCGAGCCAGGTCCCACGGTCGCGGACTGGATGGCCTCGGCCCGCGTCGAGCCTGGCGCCGGCCCACGGTTACGGGCCGGGCTGGGCTGGGCTGGCCGACGGCCTCGGGCTGGGCCGCGCGGAGTCCCGGATTGGTCTGCGGTCGGCGGCCGGCCCGCGTGCTGCCGCATTGCCGCGCCGGAAGGCCAGTCCCGCCTGCCGCGGCACGGCGGCGCCAGAGCAAACCGATCCGCCCGAGCGATCGGGTGCGGCCGAGCGATCCGGTCCGCCGAAGCGATCGGGTGCGGCCGGGCGATCCGGTCTGCCCGAGCGTCAGGGTTCGACGTCCCACGGGGGTTCCTCGTCCCACGGCGGCTCCTCGTCGCCCCACAACATCTCGTCGTCGGGCCCGGTGGCGCGCGTCGCTGGGGCGGGCGCCGTAGCACGCGCCGCCGCCGGAGCGGAGGCCGTCGCGGCGGGTGTCGCGGCCGCTGCCCGTTGCGGTCGCGAGCCTGCCCCGGAAGCGGGTGCCGTGGAGGCGTGCGGCGCGGGCGGCGTGGAGGCGTTCGACGCGGCGGCCTGGGCGGGCACCGCCGGGGTACGCGGCGACGGCACAGGATCGCCGTCGAGTTCGGCAAGGGTGGCGAGAATCTGGTCGCCGTACTTGGTGAGCTTGGTCCCGCCGACCCCGTTGATCCTCGCCAGGTCGGCGAGCGCGCGTGGCTGTTCGGCGGCGATCTGGTGCAGGGTGGCGTCCCGGAAGATCACATACGGCGGGACCGCGTCGGCCCGCGCCACGGACGTGCGCCACGCGCGGAGCCGCTCGAAGACCCGGCCGGGATCGTGCACCACCCGCCCGGCGCCCCCCGAAGCATCCACGTCGAACAGGGAGGCCTCACCATCGGCGGCGGAGGCCGTCGAGCTGGATGCCGCCGGGGCGGGCGATGGCGAGCGGGGTGCCGGAGCGGCCGGAGCGGGCGAGGCAGGCGCCGCGGCGGGCGGGGCGGGCGCCACGGCGGGCGAGGTACGCACCGCGGCGGGCGGGGCAGGCACCGCGGCGGGCGGCGGCGCATCCGGGCCGGAACCCAGCTCGGCCAGGGCGGCGAGGATCTCGTCGCCGAACTTGGCCAGCTTGTTCTCGCCGACCCCGTTGATCCGGGCCAGATCCGCCAGCGTGCGGGGGCGGTCGGCGGCGATCTGGCGCAGCGTCGCGTCGTGGAAGATGACGTAGGCCGGCACGCCCTGGGCCTTGGCCGTCGTGGCGCGCCACGCGCGCAGGTGCTCGAAGACCGGCAACGTCTCCGGCGAGAGGTCGGCGCCGGCCTGGGCGTCGCGGCGGGCGGTCTTGGCCGCCTTTGCCGCGGAGACGGGGCGGTCGGGCTCGCGGCGGAGCATGACCTGCCGGCGGCGGCCCAGCACGTCGGCGCTGCCGTCGGTCAGCACGAGCGTGCCGTAGTCGCCCTCGACGGCCAGCAGGCCCTGGGCCAGCAGCTGGCGCACGACCGTGCGCCACTCGTTCTCCCGCAGGTCGGCGCCGACGCCGAAGACCGAGAGCTCGTCGTGGTGCCACTGCACGATCTTGTCGGTCTTCTTGCCGAGCAGGATGTCGATGCACTGGCCGGCGCCGAACTTCTGGTTGCGCTCCCGCTGCAGCCGCAGGATGGTCGAGAGCAGCTTCTGGGCGGCCACCGTGCCGTCCCAGGACTCGGGCGGGGCCAGGCACGTGTCGCAGTTGTCGCAGCCGCCGACCTGCTCCTGGCCGAAATACGCCAGCAGCTGCCCCCGCCGGCACTCGACCGTCTCGCACAGGGCGAGCATCGCGTCGAGGTGCTGGGAGAGGTTGCGGCGGTGGGCGGCGTCGCCCTCGGAGGTGTCGATCATCTTGCGCTGCTGCACGACGTCCTGCAGGCCGTAGGCGAGCCAGGCGGTGGAGGGCTCGCCATCGCGGCCCGCGCGGCCGGTCTCCTGGTAGTAGCCCTCGATCGACTTGGGCAGGTCGAGGTGGGCGACGAAGCGCACGTCGGGCTTGTCGATGCCCATGCCAAACGCGATGGTGGCCACCATGACCAGGCCGTCCTCGCGCAGGAAGCGGTTCTGGTGCTCGGCGCGGGTCCGCGCGTCCAGGCCGGCGTGATACGGCAGCGCCGGCACCCCGCTGTCCTTGAGGAACTCGGCGATCTTCTCCACGGAGTTGCGGGACAGGCAGTAGACGATCCCGGCGTCGCCGCGGTGCTCGCGGCGCAGGAAGTCCAGCAGCTGGCGCCGCGGGTCCTGCTTGGCCACGATGCGGTACTGAATGTTGGGCCGGTCGAAGCTCGACACGAAGTGCCTGGCGTCGGTGAGCCCGAGCCGGGTGGCGATCTCCTTGTGCGTCGCGGTGGTCGCGGTGGCCGTCAGCGCGATGCGCGGCACGTCGGGCCACCGCTCGTGCAGCATCGACAGGTTGAGGTAGTCGGGGCGGAAGTCGTGGCCCCACTGGGAGACGCAGTGCGCCTCGTCGATCGCGAAGAGCGCGATGCGGCCCCGCTCCAGCAGCCGCATGGTGCCGGCCGAGGCGAGCGCCTCCGGGGCCAGATACAGCAGGTCGAGCTCCCCGGTGGTGAACTGCGCCTCGACCGTGCGGCGCTGCTCGTAGTCGAGCGTGGAGTTGATGAAGCCCGCCTGCACCCCCAGCTCGCGCAGGGTGTCGACCTGGTTCTGCATGAGCGCGATGAGCGGCGAGATGACGACCGCGGTGCCCGCCCGCACGATCGCCGGGATCTGGTAGCACAGCGACTTGCCGCCGCCGGTGGGCATGAGGACCAGGGCGTCGCCGCCGCCGATCACGTGCTCGATGATCTCCCGCTGGCTGCCCCGGAACTCGTCATAGCCGAACACCCTGCGCAACACATCGAGCGCGTTCTTCCCACCGTCCACGGCGGCTATCCTACGGACCCCCACCGACAAGAACCGGGACGGCCGATCCGGTCGGTGACGGATCGGCCATACCGGCTACACGCAGGGTTACGCCTCCTGGGTGTACACGATCGGGCGCACCTCGATCGCGTTCCACCTGGCGTCGGGGATCATGGCCGCCAGCTCCAGCGCCCGCTCCTTGGTCGCCGTCTCGACCACGTAGAAGCCGGCCAGGAACTCCTTCGCCTCCACGTACGGCCCGTCGGTCACCGTCCGCGCGCCGGCCCGCACCCGCACCACGGCGCTCTCCTCGACCGGCCCCAGCGCGTCGGTGCGGATCATCTCGCCGCTCTCGGTGATGGTCTTGATGAACGACTCGTGCCCGGCCATCACCTCGTCGATGTCGGCCTGGGTCAGGGTCGCCCACACCTCGGGGTTCATGTGGATCAGCAGCAGGTACTTCATCATCAGCTCCTCGTAGGATCGCGGTTCACCCGGAGGTCGGAGCCGCCCCGCCCATCTCTACACGACTCGGTAGGTTGTGGGCGTGGACTTCCACGACCTGTTCGAGCGGCACCGGCGGGAGCTGCACGTGCACTGCTACCGCATGCTCGCCTCGTTCGCCGACGCCGACGACGCGGTGCAGGAGACGTTCCTGCGCGCGTGGCGGCACCGCGACGACTTCGAGCCGGGGTCGAACGCGCGCGCGTGGCTGTACCGCATCGCCACCAACGCGTGCCTGGACGCCATCCGCCGCAGCAACCGCCGCCCGCCCGCCGCCGGCGCCGAGGTCTCCTGGCTGCAGCCCTACCCCGACCAGCTGCTCGACCGGGTCGCGCCGGCCGAGGACGAGCCCCACGCCGTGGTGGTGGCCCGGGAGACGATCGAGCTGGCCTACCTCACCACGATCCAGCTGCTGCCGGCCCGCCAGCGCGCGGTGCTGCTGCTGCGCGACGTGCTGGACTGGTCGGCCGCGCAGACCGCCGCCGCGCTCGAACTGAGCGTCCCGGCGGCCAACAGCGCCCTGCAACGGGCCCGCGCGACGCTCAAGTCGGCCCCGGGGCGAGACGGCATGCCGAGCGCGCCCACCGGCGAGGAGCGGGAGCTGCTGGCCCGGCTCATCGCCGCGCACGACAGCGCCGACGTCGGCGCGACGGTCGCCCTGCTGCGCGAGGACGTGCGGGTCACCATGCCGCCGCTGCCGATGGAGTACCACGGGCTGGCCGAGTTCCTCCCGCTGCTGCACCAGGCCTTCGACGGGATGGGGCAGTGGCGCCTCGTGCCGACCGCGGCGAATCGCACCCCGGCCGCCGCCAGCTACCTGCGCGCGCCCGGCGACACCGAGTTCCGGGCGTTCAAGCTCGACGTGATCAGGATGGACGCCGGGCGGGTCGCCGAGTTCACCACCTTCGACGCGGCGCTGTTCCCGCAGTTCGATCTTCCAGTGGTACTGCGGGATTCACAGCTTCGTTGACGCGGGCAACGGCAGCGACTTGGTGAGCTTGGTGAGGGCGGCGGCGGCCTTGGCGAACGGCGTGCCGTCCGGGTGCACCGTCAGCACGGCGACGATGTACCGGTCGTCCTCGCCGACCGTGCCCGTGGTGTGCAGCACCTCGCCGACCATGTCGGGCTTGTTGGGCGCGGCCGCGGGGACGAAGGCGGGCTTGTCCCGCGCCGCCAGGTCCGCACCCGCGACACAGGGCGTGGCGGGCTCGTCGCCGAAGCCCGACCATCCCTGCTTGGCCGCGCGCGGCTGCTTGAACGTGCTGGGGATGCCGAACGACTGGTCGTAGTGGTCCGTCCCGCACTTCGTCGTCTGGTGCAGGTTGTCGATGATGAACTCGCGGACCGGCTCGGGCGCCTTGTCCAGGATGTACTGGTACACCCGGACCAGATCGGCGGCGCTGACGGCCGTGTAGCCCCAGTACCCCGGCTGGCTGACGGGCGGCGGCACGGTGTCCTGCAGCCCGAGCCGTGGCACCATGCGGGCCACGATCTGGCCCTGGCCGCCGGCCTTCCAGAAGCCGGTCGCGGCCGCGTCGTCGCTGGAGCGCAGCATGGTCTCCAGCTCCGGCTGGTCGGCGGGCGGCACGGAGTACGACGGCCCCTTGTCCCAGAAGTAGTCGAGCGCGATGAGCAGCTTCACCAGCGACGCCGAGCGGAAGCGCCAGCTGCCGTTCTGCTGCAGCACGTACCGCCCGGCCTGCCGGTCGTAGATCACGATCCCGGCGGTCACCCCGGCCGGCACGGGCACGGCCGTGGCCGGCGACGCCGCCGGCGCGCCCAGGCTCGCGTCCGCAGGCGCCGAGGCGGGCTCGGGGCGGGTCGTGGCCGGCGCCGCCGACGCGAAGTTGCTGTCGGCGGCAGGGGGGCCGGCCGGGTCGCCGCAGGCCGTGAGGCCGAACGCGACGACGGCGGACGTGGCCAGCAGCAGGAGCCGGGGGGAGGTCGCACTGCGCATGCCTCATCGTGACCGCCCCGGGCGGCGGAGACAAACACGTGGTCGCGGCGTCGCTCGGCAGAGTCGACGGCCGCTGGGACGTCTGGCCGTCAACGTAGCCTTGAGCTGTGCGGGGGCGCGGCTGGTGGCTGTTCCTCGCCGCCGCGGTCCCGGTCGGGCTGCCGCTGCTCGGGCGGTGGTGGGCCGGGCTGGCCTTCGCGGGCCTTGCCGCGGCCGCGATCGGACCCCTCTTCCTCGCCCAGTGGTGGGCGCGGCGGCATCAGCGCGCGTTGCTCGCGAGTGGTGCCGAGCGCTGGCTCTGTCACGTCCCGCTGCACCGCGCCGCGCTGATCTGGGAGCTCGGCGCCGGCTTCGCGCTGCTGTTCGGCGGCGGCGTGCCGGTGTGCGCCGAGGCCGGCCCGGGCGGGCTCACGCTCCGGCTGCGCCGCCCCGCGTCGCGCCGCCACCCGCCGGTCATCGTGCTGTGGCAGGACATCGCCGCCGTGCGGGCCGAGCCGGCCGGGCGCTTCACCGACTGGGGCCGGGTCGCGCTGCTGCCACTGACCGTCGTCTCGCTCGACCTGCCGGCCGACATCGGCGGCCCATTGATCCTCACCGCGCACGACGCCGGTGGGCTGGTCGAGTCGGTGACGGCGCACAAAATATCGGAGCGGACCGGACACCGTGGGTGAAACGGCGCAGGCGTGACGGAGTCGGCACCCCGCGTGGCTGGGTTGCGCCCGTTTCCGCCGGTTCCGTACGGTGGACATCCATGGCGGAGTTGATCGAGGTTGGTGCCTGGTACGAGGCCCGACCGATCACGGTTGACCAGGGCGTCGACCGTTTCGAGGCACTGCGGCGGGGCGATGCGGCATGGGCTGCAGTCGATCCCGGTGTGGAGCGGTTCGAACGCGAGGTGCGCGCCGGCGTCGACGCCGGGGTGTGGGCCGAGCCGGTCGCCGGCGAGCCCACCCACGTCCTGCTCACCCTGCGCGGCGACGCGCCCACGGAGGCGCTGGACTTCATCCACAAGCTCGCCGACGAGTGTGAGCTGCTGTGCTTCCAGCGGCCCGGCCGCCACCAGCCTGCCGCGCTGTGGCAGCCGCGGCGGCTGCTGCGCGTCCCGGTGCCGCGGCTGACGACCGAGGACGGCTCCCTGGCCCATCACCCGACCGGGGACGACATCCGCGACTTCATCGGCCGCCTGGACGAGGACAACACCACGGCCGTGCTGTGGCGGGAGGACGGCTCCTCCATCCGGGTCGCCTTCGTGCCGGCCCAGCGGCGCTGGCGGGTCTCCACCACGGTGGGCGAGGAGACCAGCGCGGAGCCGGAGCGGGAGGACCTGACCGGCGTCGCCGAGCGCTTCGAGGCCTTCGCCTCCGCCTCCTAGTCCTTCTTTACTCGTGGACGAGTATTCCCCTATACTCGTCCACGAGTACACGCATGCGAGTACGCGGGGGAGGTGTGCGGGGTGATGGCGAAGCGCCGCCGGGTCGGCAACCTGCTCGGGCTGCACGTGCTCGCGACGCTGCACGAGCGCCCCATGCACCCCTACGAGATCGCGGCGGAGATGCGGGGCCGCGGCAAGGAGCAGGACGTCAAGATCCAGTGGGGTTCGCTCTACACCGTGGTGCAGAACCTCGAGAAGCACGGCCTCGTCGAGGCGGCGCACACGGCCCGGGAAGGCCGGCGCCCCGAGCGGACCGTGTACCAGATCACCGACGCCGGCCGCGAGGAGACCGTCGACTGGCTGCGGGAGATCGTGGCCGCGCCGGAGCGGGAGTATCCGCGCCTGCGCTCCGGCCTCTCCGTGCTCGGCATCCTGCCGCCCGACGAGGCGGGCTACCTGCTGCGCAAGCGGCTGGAAGTGCTCGTCCACCAGATCGCGGTCGAGGAGGCCGATCTCGCCGCGTCCGCCGAGAGGGTGCCCCGGCTGTTCATCATCGAGGCCGAATACGGGCTTGCGCTGCTGCGCGCCGAGGCGGACTGGCTGCGGGGACTCGTCGCCGAGATCGAGTCCGGGGAGCTCTCCGGAATGCAGATGTGGCGGCAGTACCACGAAGAGCACCAATAGCAGCGCCGGGCCGCGGTGCGGGAACACCACGGCCCGGCAACGACCTCGACCGATCCCGCGGGAACGGGTCCGGCCTCGGTGTCTGCAACGAACACCAGGATAGCGAACCCGCGGGACCGGTCCGACCCGACCGGAGAACCCGTCATGACCGCTGCCGTGCTGGCACGCGACCTCGTCAAGTCGTATCCCAAGGGCGTGCGCGCCCTCGACCACCTCTCGCTGAGCGTCGAGCCCGGCGAGATCCTCGGCCTGCTCGGCCCCAACGGCGCCGGCAAGTCCACCACCGTCAAGATCCTCACCACGCTCGCCCGGGCCGACTCGGGCCGGGCCGAGGTGGTGGGCCACGACGTCACCCGCGAGCCGGGCCGCGTGCGGGCCGCCATCGGCGTGGTGGCGCAGCGCTCGGGCCTCGACCCGGCCGCCACCGGCCGGGAGAACCTCACCCTGCAGGGCCACCTCTTCGGCCTGCGCGGCGCCGCCCTGCGCCGGCGGGTCGACGAACTGCTCGAGCGCTTCGACCTGGCCGAGGCGGCGGGGCGCCGTACCCGCGAATGGTCCGGCGGCATGCAGCGGCGCCTCGACGTGGCCATGGGGCTCGTCCACCGCCCCGCCGTGCTCTTCCTCGACGAGCCGACCACCGGCCTGGACCCCGAGGGCCGGGCGGCGCTGTGGCGGGAGATCCGCGGCCTGGACGGCATGGCCATCCTGCTCACCACCCACTACCTCGACGAGGCCGACCGCCTCGCCGACCGGATCGCCATCGTCGACGGCGGGCGGGTCGTGGCCGAGGGGACGCCCGACGGGCTCAAGGGGGAGTTGCGCGGGGACGCCGTACACATCGAAGTCCTGGATCCTCCGGAAGGGCCGCAGGCCCGCACGGCGCTGACCGGGCTCCCCGGCCTGCGCGAGATCACGCTGGACGGCAACCGGCTCTCCGCGCGGGCCGGCGACGGGGCGGCCGCCGTGCCCGCCGCGCTCGCCGCGCTGGATGCCGCCGGGATCAGGGTCGCCACGGTCACCGTCGCCCGCCCGAGCCTCGACGACGTGTACCTCAAGCACGCCGGCCGCCGGCTGGAGGTGCACGCGTGAGCCTCGCGTATCTGACCGGACGGCGGCTGAAGGTTTTCATCCAGCAGCCCGCGTTCCTCGTCTTCACGATCATCCAGCCCGCGATCTGGCTGTTCCTCTTCGGCAACCTCTTCCGCAAGATCGTGGACCTGCCCGGCTTCGGCGGCGGCAGCTACCTCGCCTACCTCGTCCCCGGCGTCGTGGTGATGAGCGCCGTGTCGTCCAGCATGTGGTCGGGCATGGGCGTGCTGGAGGAGATCGACCGCGGCACGATGAACCGCTTCCTCATCACCCCGGCCCGCCGCGGCGCGATCCTCGACGCGGTGGTCATCGAGACGACACTGAGCGTGACCGTGCAGTCGCTCATCATCGTGCTGCTCGGCCTGGCCGCCGGCGCCCGGTACCCGTTCGGCGGCGTGCTGCTGCTCCTCGCCGCCTCGGCCCTGCTGGCGGTCGTGTTCAGCGCCCTGTCGAACACGGCGGGCATGCTGGTGCGGCAGCGCGAGTCCATCATCGGCATGAACACCCTGCTGTTGCTGCCCCTGACGTTCCTGTCCTCGGCGTTCGTAGCCCCCGGCCTGATGCCGTCGTGGATGCGGACGATCGCGCGCGGCAACCCGGTGAACTGGGCCCTGGAGGTCTGCCGGTCGGCGCTGCTGGGCTCGTACGACTGGCCCCGCACGCTGTCCTTCGGTGGCCTCCTGCTGGTTCTGGCGGCGGCTCTGGTGCTGTTGTCCGCCCGAACCTTCCGGTCCTACCAGCGTTCCGTCGTCTAGTTGGGGATCCGGTCTAAGGTCTGTATCGAAGTCCGGTTGTAATGCCGGGCTTGGTCGACAGTTCGGGTTGTGCGTCTCGTCGTTCCGGTGTGGTCCTGGCCACTGGTGTGGTTGCGGGTCTCATCCGGGGTTGTCGAGGGCTCGTTCCGAAGGTTCGCCGAGC
>NZ_JBFAZW010000043.1:0-80760 GCF_040682015.1 Dactylosporangium sp. NPDC051485 | reverse complement strand
ATCCGCGCGCACCTCCCGAACCCGACCTCGCCCCAACAACAAACGCGGGCTGACCGGCGTCACCAATCAGCCCGCGTTTAGCACCAGTCACCTAGACGGTGATCAGTGGCAGGTGCTCGGGTTCAGCATCGGTGGCGGCGAGAGCGAATACCACCTGCAGGTCGTCGCGACGCCCCGCGACGTGTGGGAGAAGGCCGCATCTGGTGACGGTGAGATCGAGGCGACGGAGTTCCTCGTTCATGGCATCGACCCGCTCGCGATCCTCCAGCAGATGACGCACATGTTCGACATGAAGATGCGGCGCCGCGGGCTCGACGGCCGCCAGGTGCGGATCCGGGCAGTGTCCGACATTCCCTCGGAGCTGTTCGTGGAGGAGATCTTCGGACCCCAGGAGTGACAGTTCAGCGGCGCGGCGAGAGGTCAGCAGGACATCCGTGACGCAGGCCTACGCCACAAGGAGCCCCGGCAGCGTCAGGAGCCCGAGTGCGGAACTGGGTTCCGGTACGCGGAACCGATACTTTGCGGCGCCGCAGCGGCGGTCAAGTGATCGATCTGGAAACCGGCTCTTCGGCCGGTCTATCCTCGCAGGTCGCGGTGTTGGTATCCGTATCCGCCTAACACGGTGAGCACTACTGCGATGGCGGACATGATGGCCGTTGCGGGCCAGTTCACCTCTGCCAGTGGGACTGGCGCCAGATGGGCGAATGGCGACAGGTTGATCACCCATGCTGGGGCGCTCGTGCTTTCGGCGATCGTCTGGAGCAGGAACCCGCCAGCGGCGGGCAGTGCACCGAGAGCGGCGGTCATCCGTGGCGCCCAGCCGAGGGCGAAGATCGCGGCACCGAGGCACAGTGCGGCGACCGGCAGGGTGTTGCAGGTGCCAGCCAGCGCCGCGGTGAGCCGAAGGTTGCCGCCGGTGGTGGTGATGCCGAGCCAGGTGGCGAGTGCGGCGGTGGCGGCCAGGGCGATGGCGCCGCCTGCGGCGGCGGTGGCTTCGGCGGCGAGGAGTCGGTTGCGGTGGATGGGCTGGGCGGCCAGCAGGGTGAGTCGCCGGTTGGTTTCGAGGGCGGCGAACTCGGCTAGGCGTACCGCGGTGAAGGCGCCGACGGGTACGGCGAGCAGCGCGGACAGGGTGGCGGTGTAGCCCTGGGTGGTGTTGAGGGCGGTGAATCCGGCTTGCCCTGGGAGGTCGACGAAGGTCGGGTTGTCGGTGAGGAAGCCGGTCATGGACTCGGCGATGAGGCCGATCAGCAGGAAGTAGGCGCCGATGGCGGTCGCCCAGCCCGCCAATGGTCGGATCGTGCGGCGGACGGCGAACGTCTCCACGGAGCCGAGCAGGCGCATTCTGGGGCGGCGGCCGGAAACCGCAGTGACCAGGCCACCGCCCACGTCACGCCGGGCGCCGGATCGCCGGGTTCGCGGCGAGCGCGCCAGCGGTGGCGGGGTCGGTGATCACGCTGTCGTATGTGGTGGCGACCAGCGCGGACATTCCGGCCGCGACGGCGAGGACGATGAGCGCCCCGCGTCGGATCTGCCGGGCGGCGAGCCGGGTCAGGGCCCCGCCGGGCCGGGATGGAAGCTCCGGCGTGCCAATAGGTCGGGCGCCGTGGCAGTGTCTCGGCGGTCATCGTGATGTCTCGCCGTAGTAGTCGAGGAAGATCTCCTCGATGCTCGGTTCGCGGATCGCGAGCGCGCTGACGTCGGCGGCGGCGAGGACCTTCAGGGACGGGCCGGGCGGCCCGGTCAGCGCGAACCGCAGTTGCCCGTCACCGGCGGTCTCCACGCTGTCCACGCCGGGCACGGCGGCCAGGTCAGGCAGCGGGCCGGTGTAGGTGACCGTGACGTCGGCGCGGTGCAGATGGCGCAGGCCAGCGACGGTGGCGACCTCGACGAGACGCCCGGCGCGCAGGATGCCAACACGGTCGCAGACGGCCTCGACCTCGGCGAGTTGGTGAGAGGACAGGAAGATGGTCTGGCCGCGGTCGCGAGCCTGGCGGACCGCGCGGCGGAACTCGCGTTCCATCAGCGGGTCCAGGCCGCTGGTCGGTTCGTCCAGCACCAGCAGCGGCGCGCGGGTGGCGAACGCCGCGACCAGGGCGACTTTCTGCCGGTTGCCCTGCCGGTTGCCCGTCGAATAGGCGCGGGCCGGTTTGGACAGGTCCAGGGTGAACCGGTCGACGAGTTCGGCCTGGTAGGAGCGGTCGGTGCCGGGCCCGGTGCGGGCGAGCAGTTCGAGGATCTCCGCGCCGGTCAGTTGCGGCCACAACGCCACGTCGGCCGGGACGTAGGCCACCGACCGGTGCGCGTGGGCCACGTCGGCGGCGTCCGCGCCGAAGATCCATGCCCGGCCGGCGATCGGCTTGGCCAGGCCGAGCAGCAGGCGGATGGTGGTGGATTTACCGGCGCCGTTCGGGCCGAGGAACCGAACACCTGTCCGGCGGGCACGTCCAGGGTCAGGTCGTCGAGGGCCAGCAACCGGCCATAGCGCTTGGTGAGATGCTCGGTGCGCAGCGCGGACTCGCTCATCGGGAGCCTCCGGTCGGGAGCGGCAGAATGACCGCCGACCAGACTTCCCGGCACACCGTACTCCCGAAAGCCGCATCGAGGAAAGGTAATCCTCCGCCAGGTCGGCCACCCGACGGCAGCGGCCGGTTCAGCGTTGCGGGCTGCTGGTCTGGTAGACGTCGGGCACCCCGTCGGCGTCGGTGTCTTGCTCCTCGGCGGCGCACAACCGCCGGTAGTACCGGTTGCGCACCCGTAGCACGACGGCAGCCAAGAGTGCGGCGATCACCGACCCGGCGAGGACACCGATCTTGGCGTGCTCGTCCTGGACGCTGCCGGCCCCGAACGCGAGCTCGCCGATGAGCAGCGAGACGGTGAACCCGATCCCGGCCAGCAGCGACAGGCCGAACACGTCCCACCAGCTCAGTCCGTCACCGAGCTGGGCGCGGGTGAACCGCTGCACCAGCCACGTCGCGCCCAGCACCCCCGCGCACTTGCCGACCACGAGACCGGCGACGATCCCGACGGTCACCGGATCACCGAAGGCACCACCCAACCCGCCCGCCCCGGTCACCGAGACCCCGGCGGCGAAGAACGCGAACACCGGCACCGCGAGACCCGCCGACAGCGGACGCCAACGCTGCTCGAAGTGCTCGGCCAGACCCGGACCAGCAGCGTCCGCGCGGCGTAGGACCGGCACCATGAAACCGAGCAGGACCCCGGCGACGGTCGCGTGGATACCGGAAGCGTGCACGAGCCCCCAGGTGAGCGCCGCGAGTGGCAGTAGCAGCCACCATGAGCGCACCCGCCGCCGCACCAGGAATGCGAACAGCCCCAGCGGCACGAGTGCGGCGGCGAGCGGCAGCAGGTACAGGGAGCTGGTGTAGAACACGGCGATGATCAGGATCGCGAGGAGGTCATCGACGACGGCGAGGGTGAGCAGGAACGTGCGCAACGCCGCAGGCAGGTGGGTGCTGAGCACGCCGAGGACGGCGAGCGCGAACGCGATGTCGGTCGCGGTCGGTACCGCCCATCCCGACAGGACGCCACCGGAGGCCGTGGCGTTGACCGCGACGTAGATCAGCGCCGGTACGGTCATCCCGCCGACGGCGGCGGCGACTGGCAGCGCTGCCCGGCGTGGATCGCGCAGGTCCCCGGCGACGAACTCGCGTTTCAGTTCCAGCCCTGCGACGAAGAAGAAGATCGCCAGCAGCCCGTCGGCCGCCCACTGCGCCAGGCTCAGGTCCAGATGCCAGGCGTGCGGGCCCACTTGCAGCGCACTCAGGTCCCGATAGGAGCCCGCCCACGGCGAGTTCGCCCACACCAGCGCGAGGATGGCGGCGCCGAGCAGCAGCGCTCCTCCGACCGTCTCCGTCCGCAGGATGTCACCGACCCGACGCACCTCGGGCCAACTGCCCCGGCCGAACAGATGACGGGTAGGACGGGCCGGTGATCCGGTCACGGGACTCCTTCAAACTGGGCACGACGATAACGTCGCCGACCAGGCTTCCCGGCACACCAGAACCCACCCTATCGGGAAACACCCGCCCGCCGTAGCGCCGAACACCTCGCCCAGCAGACCTAGGCATGAGGACTGCCGAGATCGACCGACTCTGTGCGGGCGCCCCGCCCCGCAGTCAGCACCCGATCTGCGCGCCTCGTTCGCCGGCTGACCCGCTAGGTGAGGCTGCGCACGCTGCGAGCCCTCCCGCGCATCACCCACGGCCTGGCCAGTACGAGGCGCGAGTATGACAATGCCGCAGCACCGTCGGCTCAGCGAGCAGCAGCAGTCCGCAAAGCACGAACGTCAGCCTGTCCAGCCAGCCGCGATCACCGAGCACGAGTTGACTGACGCCGTTGCGCCGAAGGCTGTAGCTGGACCGTGTCGCACCGTCGACCAACAGAACCAACGAGCAGCAACAGCGGGCCAACGACCCCGCAGGCGAGCAACGCAAAGCGACGGCGAGTGGTGTCGAGCATGCCAGGTCCCTCTGCCGACCAGGCTTCCCGGCGCACCTGAGTTCCGCTGCCGTATCGCACGGCCCGCCGACCACACCAGTGTTGACCGATGCCGTCGGCGGCGGCGAACACGGGCCAAGTGAACGGGTCACCGCGCCGGTCCGACTGGCCAGCTGGCGGCGCTCCCTCGGCCCACCCTGTCCGGCTGTACGCGGAGTGCGCCGGCCGCGACCGCGTCGCTGTCGTCAGGGCCGAGGGCCCGATCAGGAGGTCGCACCTCGATGCGCGGTCCGGAACCCGCTGCGACGGATGCGTTCAGGGCCCGGCACTCGCGTCGCGTTCGGTGCGCCAGCGCTCAACCAGGGCGGGAAGCTCGCGGAACATGAAGCCGTAGAAGTCGCGCATCTCGGCCAGCCGCCGCGCGGCGGGACTGTCCGCGCCTGCAGCCTTGATGCCCTGGTCGGCGGCCTCGAACATGGCCTGGACCATGCCGTTCTGCGTCGACATCAAGGTGGCCCACGCCCCCTCACGCAACCGGTAGTGCTCACGGCGGCTCCCCGGCGCCGGGACGCGTTCGATCAGCCCCACCGTCGACAGCATCTTGATCGCGCCAGACACCGAGCCGGAGCTGATACCCAACTGCTCGACCAACTCCGATGCCGTGACGCTGTCGGCGTCGCAGAACAGGAACGCCGCCATCACCCGTGCGGTCGCCTTCTGTAGGCCACCCTGCTCCAGGGTCAGAGCCAGTCGCTCAGCGACATCGATGGTGTCTGCCACGGTCGTCCCTCCGTCAGAGATCTTGACGCAATTCTAGCATCTCAGAGTCTTCAGAAATCTCTGAAGACTCTGATACGGTCCCGGCATGACGACGCCGATCGAGCTGAACGAACTCACCAAGACCTACGGTTCCCGACGCGGTCTCGCCGGACTGACCCTGACGGTGGAGCCGGGCGAGGTGTTCGGCTACCTCGGCCCCAACGGAGCGGGCAAATCCACCACCATCCGACTGCTGCTGGACCTGATCCGGCCCACCGCAGGCACCGCCCGCGTCCTGGGGATGGACCCCCGCACCGACGCGGTCGAACTGCACCGCCGCGTCGGTTACCTGGCCGGCGACTTCGTGGTGGACGGCCGGCAGACGGCCGGTGAATGCCTGCACTTTCTCGGCAAACTGCGCGACGGCGTCCCGACCGCACGGATCATCGAGCTGGCCGACCGGCTCGAACTAGACCTGAGCGCGCGGATCAAGAGCCTGTCCAAGGGCAACCGGCAGAAGGTCGGCCTGGTTCAAGCGTTCATGCACCAACCCGACCTGCTCATCCTGGACGAGCCCACCGCAGGCCTGGACCCCCTGGTGCAGCAGACCTTCCTCGACCTGGTCACCGAGGCCAAGACCGCCGGGCAGACGGTGTTCATGTCCAGCCACATCATGAGTGAGGTCGAGGCCATCGCCGACCGCGTCGCGATCATCCGCGAGGGCCGCCTGGTCGCCCTGGACACCGTCGCCGACCTCCGCGCCCGCTCGTTCCTGCGGGTACGGCTCACCTTCAGCCAGCCCGTACCGGCCGAACAGTTCGCCGCACTGCCCGGCGTCACCGACCTGACCATCGACGGCACCACCGTCACCTGTTCCATCGACGGCAGCCCCGACGCGCTGATCAAAGCCGCCGCCCGGCACACCATCACCGGACTCCACGCAGACACCCAGGACCTCGAAGAGCTCTTCCACACCTACTACACCGGCGAGCAGGCAACCGTCCGCGCTGCCTGACACGCCCACCCACGTCATATCCCGAACACGACGAACGGCAGACCATGACTACCACCACCCGGCCCACGGCCCCCACCACCACGATCCCCGGCACCTCCGCGCTCGCCCGCGCCTTCAGCGGCTCGCTGTTCACCAACACCCTGTTCAACAACCGACGCATCTTCACCGTCTGGGCCGTCGCCACCGGCCTACTGGCCATGATGTACGCCAGCTTCTACCCCCAGATCTCGGCCGACGCCATGACCAACGTGCCCGAGGCGATGCAAGGGTTCGGCTTCAACGACACCGCCACCGCCGCCGGCTACCTGCAAGGCGCCGTCTTCGGACTGCTGGTCCCACTGCTGGCCACCTTCTACGGCGCCGCCACCGGCGCCCGCATGATCTCTGCCGACGAAGAGAGCGGCTACCTGGACCTGCTGCTGGCCTACCCGCTCGGCCGCACCCGACTGCTGCTACACCGCTACGCAGCCCTGGCCACCGGCGCCACCGCGATCGCCGCCACGGTGCTCGGCGCGGTCCTCGCCGTGCGCAGCACCGCCAACCTCGACACGATCACCGTCAGCGGCTTCACCGCCCAGGCCCTCCACCTGACACTGCTGGGCCTCTGGTTCGGCGCCCTGGCCACCGCCATCGGCGCCGCCACCGGCCAAGGCCGAGCAACCGTGTTCGGCATCACCGCCGGCATCGGCGTCGCCACCTACGCCCTGCACGGCTTCGCCCCCCAGATCGGCGCCGAATGGCTGCGTTACCTCACCCCATTCCACTACTACATCGGCGGCGAGCCGCTGAGAAACGGCTTCCTACCCACCGACGCCGCCGTCCTGGCAGCCACCACGATCATCCTGCTCGCCGCAGGAGCCTGGCGACTCGGCCGCCGCGACCTCGGCCGCTGAACCCCACCGTTGCCCGGAATCGCTCAGTGTGCGTGGGGGAGTCAACTGCAGCGACCTCAACGGACAGTTCAGCTGCAGACGAACCGGATCGTGTGCCGGGCTACATGTAGAACGCGTAGCGGGTGGCGATCTGCGCGTCGGGCGGCACGTGCTTGAGGATCGCGCCGACCCGGTGCGCCGTGCGCAGGTCAGCGGATCACGTTCGTCGAGTTGGGCGTTGTTCCAGTTCATCTTGGACAGGGCCAGGACGTCGGTCGCTGCGGCGTTCAGGTCGGTCGTCGTACCGGCCGGCCGGATCAGCAGCGGCTGCGGTACGTACATGCCGGGGTAGGTCCGGAAGTACGGGATCGACCCGCGGGTGTACAGCAGCAGGGTGCGGTCGGCGAGGTGCACCGACGTGCCGCGCAGCGGTGGGAGCTGACCGGTGCGGAACAGGTGCGGGGCAGCGCGCCGCTGGATCCACAGCAGTTCCAGGTAGTCGATCTCCCGGTCGTCGACGGCGTGCTGGAATCCGGTGATCTCCGGTCCGTTGAACATCGAGGTCTTGTGCAGCACGACCCTGGCGGGCTGGTGGCCGTGGGTGCGGCGGTACTCGGCGAGCGCGTCGATGAGCAGTTTCCCGGCGTCGGCCTGGTTGAGGTGGGGTTGCCGGTCGGCCTTGGCGATCTTCGCGGTGCCGCCGCGGACCACGACTCCGTCGCCGCGCTCGTTGAACACCTGCGCGACGGCGGTGTGCAGTTCCTCGCCGTCGAGGGTCCGGTAGAAGCTGATGCCCACGTAGCAGGTGGCAAGGTCGGTGGTGTGCCGCGGCATTCGCCACGGTGTGCCGCCGGCCTTGTAGTACAGGGCGGTGTGCAGGTTCCACGCCCGTGTCGCCTCGTCTTGCAACGGTCGGGTCCGCGGGGTGTCCTTGGTCGCGCCTTCCCAGGTGTCGCGGCGCATCAGCTGCAGTGGGCAGGGCAGCCCGAGGGCGGTGGCCTTCAACAGGTCGTGGAAGTCGCGGCCGAGCTGTCCGTCGTCGAGGTCGGCATCCTCTCCGGACTCACTGCCGTCGTCGTCGACAGTGGCCGTGTTGTCGTGGTCCTGCAGCTCGTCAGGGCGGGCGCAGATGATCACGCGGGGGCGGCCGGTGTCGGCGAGGGACCGGGCGGCGTCGGCGTACACGTTCACGGCTTCCGCGATGGCCGACCCGACGTCGGCCCGGGCGAGTCTGCGTAGCTGCCGTTCGGGGATCTCGCGGACCAGGGCGTCGTCGAAGACGAGCTCGGCGCCGAAGCTGGACTCCGCGCTGAACCCGGGAAACGGCAGGTGGAGGTTTCCTGGCCGGGCTTGGCCGCCAGCGGGTCAATCGGTGAGCGGCAACGTTGCAGCCATCGCCGCAGCCCGTCGACCGCACCGGGCGGACCCACCAGCCCGACCGGAATGGTGTGCGGGGCGGTGGGCGCGTCGGCGTCGGCCGGGCCGTAGACGGCGAGGCCGTAGCGCGGGTCGATGTGCCGGTTCCCGGCCCGGAATTCCAGCTCGGGCTCGTGCAGCACGTGGGCCCTCATCCGGTGACCTCCCACAGCCCGGTGACGAGGTTCCCGCTGCCGGCGGGGGCAGGGTCCGTCGGGGGAATCCAGGCCGCTTCGTCGATGGCCGCGTCCACGTCGATACTCAGCAGATCGCCGAAAACGATCCGCTCGTCGCGGCTGGCGAACAGGGTGTCCTCGCAGAAGCTGAGGGCGCCCAGGGGTGACATCGGATCGTTCATCCGGCCGACGGCGATCGTTGCAACCGGTAGGGCTGACCGGGGGCGAGAACGTTGATCCGCTCCGGGTTCTCGACCAGGCCGAGAAGAGATTGCGGGTCACCGTTGAACGGCGGGAAGTCGGGCGCGTCGACCGATCCCCAATGGTGCAGCAGCAGCGGCGTGCTCGGGTAGGCGTTGGCCATCTGCGCAGCGCCGGCGAGTCCGAAGTGCCATTCGCTGTCGGAGAAGTCGAACAGCAGGGCGTCGGGGGCAGGCATCCGCAGGTGATGCTCAGGAATCAGGCGGGAGTCGCCGGGCGCCCAGATGGTGCCGTCGGGTGTGGTGATCCAGAATCCGCAGGCGTCCTCGGGTTGGAAGATGCGGGTGCTGGCGCCGGAGGAATCGTTCTGCCAGGCGTGATCGGCCGGCGTCACCTGCACGCGTACCGCACCGACGGTGAAGTGGTCGCCGATGTCGTGGCCGTGCGCAGGAAGCCCCTGGTCCGTCATGAGGGTGGCGACGTACCGGGTGGAGTGGTAGGCGTCGGTGACGTCGGCGAGGTCCTGACAGGTCGGGACGCTGTAGTGGTCGTTGTCGCTGTGTGTGACCAGCACGGCGTCCAGGTGCGGGACATCATCGGCGGCGACCGGCATCTCGATCATGATCGGCATGTCGAACCCCCGCAGCAGCGGGTCGATCATCATCGTCGTGCCATGGCTGTTGATCAGGAAGCCGGCCATCCCGAGCCAGCGGAGCGTCGTATCGCCGGACGGGGCGAACGCGTCGGCGCCGAACGGCTGGGTGGGTGGCGCTTTCGCCTGTCGTGGCATGGGTGGACTCCCTCGTGAAACGAGTGGGGCTGCTCAGCTGAGGATGCCATCGCCGAAGCAGAACAGCGGGTCGGCGGTGTCGTACGGGGTGTCGGTGCGGCTGTCCACGACGGCTTGCGTGGACGAGGGGAGGTCGAACGGTAGCCGGCCGCGCGCGTCGGCGTGGCCGAGCAGGACGTCGACGACGGCGTCGTCGCGGGCGCCGAACTCGACCAGCAGGGCGGCCGCGGCGGCGGCGATCTCCGGCGCGACCGCCGGCCGGTCGAGAAACAGCACGATGATCGTCGGCACCTGTCGGCAGATGGCGACGATCCGGTCGCGCTCGTGGGCCGGGAACTCCAGCGAGCCGGCGTGGAAGAACGCCTCGAACCCGCCGGGGCGAGGCTCGTAGGGCGCGTCAAGGCGTAGCACCGCCAGGTCGGCGGCGGCCGGGTCGGTAACCACCCGACCGAGGCGGGCAGCCGCAGCCGGGCCGAGGTTCTCGACGTAGACGGTGAGGCCGGTGCGCAAAGGCAGCGTGGCCGGGCCCGACGTGGCCGCGGTGAGCCGCACCATTGCCGCGCGTTGGGCAGCCTCGCCCGCGGCGACGAAGTCGGCACGGCCGACGGTGGCCACCGCACGCTCGACGTCAAGGAACGGCCGGTCGAAGAGCCCGAGCAGGAACTTCTCCTGCAGCAGGCGGCGGACCGACCGGTCGATGCGGGCCTCGCTGACCCGGCCGGAGCGGACCAGCTCGACGACCAGCTCCGGGCGGGACTCGCCGCCGAACTGGTCGCAGCCGGCGTTGATGATCCGCTGCGCCCGGTCGAGTTCACTGAACTGCTCGACGCCCCAGGCCCGGGCCGGCATCGGCTGGCCCAGGATGACGCTGTCGGAGATCAGGCCCCAGTCGGTGCACACGATGCCGTCGAAGCCCAGCTCGTCGCGGAGCAGCCCGGTGATGACGTCGGTGTTGAAGGCGAATCCGACCTCCTCCCACTCGGTACCGACCGGCATCCCGTAGTACGGCATCATCTGTGAGGTCCCGGCCGCGATCGCGGCCCGGAACGGTGCGAGGTGGTACTCGCGCTGCCCGCCGGGGTAGACCTGCTCCCGGCCGTACGCGAAGTGCGGGTCTTCGCCGTCCTGCTGCGGGCCGCCGCCCGGGAAGTGTTTCGTCATCGCGGCCACCGACGCCAGGTCCAGTTCGGCGCCCTGCAGGCCGCGGATGTAGGCGGTGACCAGGCGAGAGGTCAGGTCGGCGTCCTCGCCGAAGGTCATCCCGACGCGCGCCCACCGCGGCTCGGTGGCCAGGTCGATCTGCGGGTGCAGCGCCACCCGCAGCCCGGCGGCCAGGTACTCCTGCCGCACGATGTCGGCGTATCGCCCGACGAGGTCAGCGTCGCACAGGGCGGCCAGGCCAAGGGACTGCGGCCATTGCGAGAACGCGCCCGCGAGGGCCTCGGTTCCCGGGTTGTTGCTGAACGCATGCCGCGGATCGGTCGACAGGGTCACCGGGATACCCGGCCCGGTCGCCAGCGCCAGCTTCTGCACGCTGTTGTGCCAGGCCACCAGCGCGCGTACATCGTCCACCTGACCGGCGAGGTTGAAGTGGTTGAGCCGCAGGTCCCGGATGGCCGTCTCGGTACCCGGCCGGCCGAACGGGTTGTCGGCGGTCATGAGCCGCCCACCCGGCCCCATCGCGACGATGTCGTGGAACATCAGCCCGGCCTTGTCCTCCACCGTGAGCCGGGCCAGCAGATCCTCGACCCGGTCCGGCACACTCCTCGACGGATCCCGGTACGGCTCCACCACCATGTCTCCCGCCTTCCCGGCATCGCTCGTACAGCTGACAACTCGTGCAGGTGGCAGCATGTGCGCCGGCGACCCGGTAGAGCCGCGTCGTGGCCCCGCCGGCATCACCTTGCAGCATCGCTGAGAACGTTCAGGCACGCAGAACGATCTTGTCCTGAGGGCCGGAACGAGGGCTCCCTTGGCGGCCCGCAACAGAATCTCCTCCGCCAGCGCGGCGGGTGCCGGTGGTGCGCCGGCAACGACCTTCGAGGACCTCCGGTCCGCGCCCGACGAATGCGGTGCGAGGAGCTATTTGCCGACGAGGCCCATGTGCTGCTCGTTGTAGCGGTTGCCGTGGACCCCGATGCGGGCGGCGAGGTCGTTGAGGTCGGCGAGGTCGTCGGCGGACAGCGGTACCTGCGTCGCGGCGGCGTTCTCCTCGACCCGTTCCAGGCGGCGGGTGCCGGGGATGGGCACGATCCACGGATGCTGGGCCAGCAGCCAGGCGAGGGCGATCTGCCCGGGTGTGGCGTCCTTGGCGCGGGCCAGGGCGGTGGTGTGTTCGACCAGGGCCTGGTTGGCGGCGCGGTTGTCGGCGTCGAACCGCGGGATGCTCGCGCGGATGTCGCCGGAGGTGAACTCGGTGGCGGTGCTGACGGTGCCGGTGAGGAAGCCCTTGCCGAGCGGGCTGAACGGCACGAACCCGATGCCCAGCTCGGCGCAGGCCGGCAGAACCTCGGGTTCGGGGTCGCGGGTCCACAGCGAGTACTCGCTCTGCACCGCGGTCACCGGGTGCACGGCGTGGGCGCGGCGGATCGTGTCCGCGGCGGCCTCGGACAGGCCGAAGTGGCGCACCTTGCCGGCCTGCACGAGTTCGCCGACGGCACCGGCGACGTCCTCGATCGCTACGCTCGGGTCGACGCGGTGCTGGTAGAACACGTCGAGCGTGTCAACCCGTAGCCGGTGCAGCGACGCGTCAGCGACCCGCCTGATCTGCTCAGGGCGGCTGTCCAGGCCCACCGACTTGCCGTCCTCGATGCGCCACCCGAACTTCGTGGCGATCACGACCTGGTCGCGCAGCGGGGCGAGGGCCTCGCCGACGAGTTCTTCGTTGACGTATGGGCCGTAGACCTCGGCGGTGTCGAAGAAGGTGACGCCCCGCTCGACCGCGCCGCGCAGCACGCCGATCATGGCGTCGCGGTCGCCGGGGTTGGGTCCGTAGCTTTGGGACATGCCCATGGCGCCCAGGCCGATGGCCGAGACCCGCAGGCCCTGGCCGAGAAGTCGCGTGTGCATCACATGCTCCAGTCTTCGTGTACTCGCGGAGTGCCGAGGTTCGGTTGGGGATCGGCGTCGCGCGACCGCTGGCGTCGCGTGTCTGTGCGGCCGTGGCGTGGTCAGAGGGCGATAAGGACCTTCAGGGCTTCGCGGTTGTCCATGGCGTGGTAGGCGGCGGGGGCGTCTTCCAGCCTGACGGTGCGGTCGAAGACCTTGCCGGGGTCGACGGTGCCGTCGAGGATGCCGGGCAGCAGTTCGTCGATGTAGGCGCGTACCGGGGCCGGGCCGCCGTTGAGGGTGATGTTGCGGCCGAACAGGCTGGTGAAGCCGACCGGTGCTTCGTCGTACTGCGGGACGCCGACGCGGCTGATGACGCCGCCTGCGCGGACGATGCCGACGGCCTGATCGTAGGCGGGGCGGTGCCCGACGGCTTCCAGAACCTTCGGTGCTCCGCCGTTGGTGAGTTCCCGCACGAGTGCGACGCCTTCCTCGCCGCGCTCGGCGACGACGTCCGTCGCGCCGAACTCCCGGCCCAGGTCCGTGCGGACCTTGTGGCGGCCCATCAGGATGATGCGTTCGGCGCCGAGTTGCTTGGCCGAGAGCACGGCGAGAAGCCCGACCGCGCCGTCGCCGATGACCGCGACGGTGTCCCCGGCGATGACGTTGGCGCACCTGGCTGCGTGGTAGCCGGTGCCGTACACATCGGCCAGTGTCAGCAGCGAGGGCAGCAGCTCGGAGTCGGCACCGACGGGCAGCTTGACGAGCGTGCCGTCGGCGAGCGGTACGCGGATCAGCTCGGCCTGGGCGGCGCTGAAGAAGCCGACGTGCACGCAGGCGGTCTGCACACCGGCGCGGCAGAACTCGCAGGTGTTGTCCTGGTAGGAGAACGAGGCCACCACCCAGTCGCCGACCTTGATGGTGGTGACGTCGGCGCCGGTCTGTTCGACGATGCCGAGGAACTCGTGGCCCATCTGCTGGCCCTGCTCCTGGGCGGGCAGGTTGTGGTAGGGGTGCAGGTCGCTGCCGCAGACGCAGGCGCGCACGATACGCACGACCGCGTCGGTCGGCTGCTGGATGGCGGGATCGGCGATGGTTTCGACGCGGACGTCACCGGCGCCGTACATCAGAGTGGCACGCATGAAGGTTGTCTCCAGACTGCGGAATGCGATGTGCTGATCAGCCGATCGGCGCCAGCACAGGTCGTGTTGTGGATGTCACCCGCGCCTGTCCGCGAGGACCCGGTCGAGGATGTCGCCGAGGCGGTCGCCCGGTGCTTGGCCGACGCGGGTGCGCATGACCGTCACGAGGGCTCGCAGGTCGGTTTCGGTCAAGCCGATGTTCAGGGCGATGCCGAGGTGTGACTGCAGCTGCGACTCGACACCGCCCAGGGCAGCCAGGGCGGCGACGGTGGCGACCTCGCGGCTGGGCCAGTCGAGGTTGTCGCGGGTGAAGATGTCGCCGAACAGGTGCGTTTTGAGGAACTCGTCGATGGTCGGGGCGAAGTCGAACAGCGGGCCGGTTACCGGCGCACCGGCGAGCCGGGTCTGGTTGTCGGTACCGACATCGAGGATGTTCGTACCGGCGGCCAGCGGGGTCGGGTCGGCGCCGGTGGGGTCGCTGCTGCCGTTCGTGCGGCGTTCTTCCAGCAGCGCCATGAACGTGCCGAGGCCGTTGAGGCTGCGGGGGAACCCGGCGTAGGCGTACATCTGGATCAGGATTTCCTTGATTTCGCTGATGGTCAGCCCGGCGTCGAGGCCGTCGGTCAATGCCTCGCGCAGCCGCGGCAGTTCTCCGGTGGCGGTGAAGGCACCGATGGCCGCCGTCGCCTGGTGCCGCCGGGTCAGACCCTCATCGGTCGGCGATTCGATGGTCATGAAGCGCTCTCCTTGTTCGCCCGTTCGTACTGCTCGTCAGCGACCGGTTCGAGCCAGGTGGTGGGGTCACCGCCGCCGGGCTCGGCCTCGAGCATCGCCAGGTGGCTCATGAACGTGTCGGCGGCGGCGCCGTGCCAGTGCTCCTCGCCGGGCGGGCAGACGACCGTCTCACCGGCGTGGATGCGCAGCACCGACCCGTCGCGGATGCCGACCAGGCCGACGCCCTCGGTGACGTGCAGGGTCTGCCCGACCGCGTGGGAGTGCCAGTTCGTGTGGGCCCCGGGGGTGAACCGGACCAGGGCGGCGGTCATCCGCGACGGCCCGGTCCCGGTGTAGACGGGGGTCATGTAGACGTCGCCGGTGAACGCCCGGGCGGGCGTCTTCACCGTGGGACGTACGGATAGCAGTTCCATGCGCTGAGCTCCTTCGAGACTGAGTTCGAGGTCGAATTCCCGGATACCGAGTCGGTATGCGGTTCAGACGGCGACCGCTGCCGGCTGCCGAGCGGTGGCCCTGTCCCGGCCAGTACCACAGCCAGCGCCCCGGCGATGGTGAAGACGGTGGTGAGCAGCACGGCGATGTTCCAGCCGTGCAGGACCGCCGCCGGGTCATGGCCGTTGCGGGTGACCGAGAGCGTGACCACGGCGAGGCCGAACGCGGAGCCGACGTATCGGGCGGTGTTGTTGGCGCCGCTGCCCATCGCGGCCCGTTCGGCGGGCACGCTGGAGACCGCCTGCCGGCCCAGCGCGGCGTTGAGCACCCCGTTCGCCGCTCCGGCCACCAGCAGGCCGGGCAACAGCCGGACAACGGGGTCGCCGGGGTGCAGCCCGAACAGGGCGAGCTGTCCGATCGCGCAGCCGAGCAGGCCGGCGACGAGCTGGCCGCGCGGTGTGATACGGGCCGACAGCCAGCGGGCCGACAGCGGGGTGAGGGCGCTGAGCCCGGACCAGGCCAGCATCGCCGAGACTCCGGCCAGCGCCGATCCGGCGAGGCCCTGCTGCACCACGATCGGGGTGTAGGAGGTGATCGACAGCACCCCGGCTCCGGTGGCCAGCGCCGCGACCAGCGCGCCGACGAAGTCCGCACGGCGCAGCAGCCGGAGGTCGAGCATGGGATGGCGACCATGGTGCTCCACGGCGGCGAACCCTGCGAGCAGGATCGCGCCGAGAACGAGGAGACCCAGCGTCGCGGGGCGGGCCCAGCCGCTGCGGCCTTCCACCAGGCCGGCCAGCAGCGCGGACACCCCCAACGCCAGCAGGATCGTCCCGGCCGCGTCGACCGGTCGCGGTGCGGCGGCGCGCGACTCGGCCAGCACCGCGCGCCCGGCCACGGCAAGCCCGGCGGCGAGCAGTGCGGTGACCACGTATGCGGACCGCCAGCCTGCCACGGTCAGCAGGCCGAGGGCCAGGAACGGGCCGGCTGCCACCCCTGCGCCGAGGGCGGCGCCCCAGATACCGGTGGCGCGGGCCCGGGCGGGCCCGTCGGGGTATGCGGCACCGATCAGGCCAAGGCTGCACGCGACGACCGCCGCTCCGCCAAGGCCCTGCACGATGCGGGCGAGCACCAGCAGCACCGCACCCGCGGCGACCGCGGCCAGCAGCGAGCCGACCGACAAGACCAGCGCGCCGATCAGGAACGTGCGGCGGCGGCCGTAGTCGTCGCCGAGCGCGCCGCTACCCAGCAGCCCGGCCGCACAGCCCACGCTCATCCCGCTCAGGATCCACGCCTGCGCGCCCGGACCGGCGTGCACACCGGCCGCCGTCGCCGGCAGGGTGGCCAAGGGAGTGGTAAAGGCGACCAGCACCAGCAGCGTGCCCGCCGCCGCGACCGCCAGCGTCCGTGCCGCCGCCGGGTGCTCGGATGACGCTGCCATGAGTACGCCTGCTCTCTGCTCCACGAAGGGCAGCTGACCAGCGGAAACGGTCACCGGCCGCACTTACCTGATCCATGGAACCCGCTCGCGGCCGCCGGTGGGAGGGCTTGGCGTAGCAGGTGATGACAGAACCCCCCAGCTCCCGGCCGGGCGCCGTACCGTGACGGGCATGGACACCCAGGGCGACGTGCGCGAGTTCCTCGCCTCCCGACGCGCCAAGATCACACCCGAACAGGCGGGCATCCCGTGCTTCGGCGGCACCCGCCGCGTCCCCGGCCTACGCCGCGCCGAGGTCGCGCTGCTCGCCGGGGTGAGCCCCGACTACTACACCCGCCTGGAACGCGGCAACCTCGCAGGCGTCTCCGACAGCGTCCTGGACGCCATCGCCCGCGCCCTGCAACTCGACGAGGCCGAACGCTCCCACCTCTACGACCTGGCCGCAGCCGCCAACACCACCGGCCGCACCCGCCAACGCCGGCCAGCCAAACAGCCGATCCGTCCCGGCGTGCAGAGCCTGCTCGACGCCATGACCGACGCCCCCGCCTTCGTCCGCAACGGCCGCCTCGACATCCTCGCCATCAACCCGCTCGGGCAGGCCCTCTACGCACCCGCGTTCACCCACGCCGCGCGGCCGGTCAACCTGGCACGCTTCTGCTTCCTCGACCCCGCCGCCGAGGACCTCTACCCCGACTGGAACAACGCCGCCGACACCACCGTCAACCTGCTACGCACCGAAGCCGGCCGCGACCCCTACAACAAGGCCCTGACCGACCTGGTCGGCGAACTCGCCACCCGCAGCGACGACTTCCGCACCCGCTGGGCCGCGCACAACGTGCGCCTGCACCACACCGGCGTCAAACACTTCCACCACCCCGTCGTCGGCCGACTCGACCTCACCTTCGAGGCCATGCCGCTGCCCGCCGACCCGGGTCTGACCCTCACGGCCTACAGCGCCACCGCGGGCAGCCCAACCCACGACGCCCTACGCCTGCTGTCCAGCTGGGCCGCCACCCACACCCCGGCAAACGCCCCGGCCGAACAGTAACGACCTCCACGAAGGGAACAGCGACCGTCATGACCTGGGACACCGCAACCCCCCGACAGCTCGCCGACGCCGCAGAAGTCGAAGTTGTCGTCCCCGCGCCAGGGCGACCCGAGGTCCGGACACCGATCTGGATCGTGGCCGTCGACGACACCCTGTACGTACGCTCCTGGAAGGGCGAGACCGGCATCTGGTACCGGCGAGCCCGCCGACACGGCACCGGCTCGGTCAACGCGGCCGGACGCGAGCACCACGTCAGGTTCACCGCCGTCGACGAGCCGGACACCAACGCCCGCATCGACGAGGCCTACCGCAACAAGTACAGCCAATCCACCCACACCCAGACAATGACCCGTCCCCCGGCCACGACGACCACCCTGCGCCTGGACCCCGCATAAGCTCGCCGGAACGCGCCGCTGATCATCCAGAGCCTGCGGGCATGAGAGATCGCCGTACCCGACCAAACCCCGCCACGACAACCCGTCACCTGCACGGGTGACCCAACCCAACGCCGTAGCACACTCATGCTGAGCCGAACAGCGGCGAGATGAGGTGACGGTCATGCGATCGGGCAACGGTGTGATCTTCAAACGGTGCGGCTGCCGCGACGACAGCAGGAACCGACTCGAGCAGCACTGCCCCCGGCTCGTCGAGCGCGGGCACGGCTCCTGGTACTTCCACTGCTCCGCCACGAACATGCTCGGCCGCCGTGAACGCGCCCGCCGCGGCGGCTACCCATCACAGGCCGCCGCCCGGCAGGCCCGCGACGCGTGGCTGGCCGGCACCGCCGCCGACCGCACCGCGCAAGGCTGGACCGTCCAACGATGGCTACGCCACTGGCTCGACACCCGCACCAACATCCGAGCGACGACCCGGTTCCATTACACCCGCGACGTCGAGCAGGTCCTCATACCCAACCTCGGCGGCTACCGGCTCGCCGACCTCGACGCCGGCGTGCTCCGCACCGTGTTCGCCCGGATCGCGGGCACCACCAACAGCAAAGGCCGACCACAGTCCGCGTCGGCGATGCAGCACCTGCGCACCACCCTGCGCGCCGCGCTCAACCTCGCCGTCAAAGAAGGCGTCCTGGACTGCAACCCCGCCCGGCACATCGAGATCAAGGGCTACCAGCAGCCACACGCCAAGGTCTGGACCGAAGCCCGGGTCGCGTCCTGGGAACAGACCGGCGCCCACCCCGCCGTCGCGGTCTGGACCGCCGAGCACCTCGCCGAATTCCTCGGCACCGTCACCGACGACTCCCTCTTCGCGTTCTGGTGGCTCGCCGGACTCCGCGGCCTGCGCCGCGGTGAGCTGTGCGGACTGCGCTGGACCGACATCGACCTCGACCGCGCGACCCTGACCGTCGAACGTAACCGCACCACCGCCGGCTACCAGATCGTCGAAAACGACCCCAAGACCCCAGCAGGGCGCCGCGCGGTCGCTCTGGACAAACACACCGTCCGGATTCTCCGGGCTCACCGTGCCCGGCAACTGGATCAGCGCCGCGACACCCAGTCCGACGGCCACCAGTGGACCGACTCCGGATACGTGTTCATCCGCGGCGACGGCCTGCCGATCAACCCGAACTACGCCACCACCCGCTTCCGCAAACTCGTCCAACGCGCCGGGCTCCCCCCGGTGCGGCTGCACGACCTGCGCCACGGCGCCGCATCCCTCGCCCACGAAGCCGGCGCCGACCTCAAGACCCTGCAGGACCTGCTCGGACACTCCAGCATCGTGACCACGGCCGACACCTACACCAGCGTCCTACCCCAGATCCAGCGCCGATGCGCCGACGACACCGCCCGGCTCGTCCTCGCCGCCGCCAGCCGCACCCGCAAGAAGATCAAGACCGAGGCCCGCAAGAACCGACCCGACCGCCGCCCCAAAACAGTGCCCCCACCCCCACCACGCCCAAGTCGAAGACCAAGCCGCAGGTCAAGAAGCCCCGACACGGCGAGAAGGCCGCGCAACCCCTGGCACCCACAGCGCACCCACATGACCCCCACCATCCACAGGGGACAGACACAAAGAAGCGGTCGCCCCGCGTTTCCGCAGGTCAACCGCCTCTTGATGGTGCGCGCCCGAAGGGACTCGAACCCCTAACCTTCTGATCCGGTGCGTTCGAGTGGAGGTGCAAGACCGCCACCGCCGGCCTGTCGCAGCAGGTTGACGTAGCTGAGGGCAGCCCGACCCGGGTGATGCCGGGGAGGGTGGGAGCAGCCCTGACAAAGCCGGGACGTGCCAGCACTGCCAGATAGTGCGGGTCCGGCGAGCGAGACGAAGAGGAGTACGCGAGGAACCGGCGTCGTTACGTCCCTCAATAGGTTGCCGGCTCGAACCTGGCGGATCAGGGCCGGGGGCGGTGCTTTCCTACCGTGCGGGTGGGGAGCTTCCGGGTCGGACAGGATCGCTGGTCCGGGAGGCCATGGGAAAGGTCTGCGGCGTACCCATGGCGATGCCGCAGGGACAAAGTCGGGCTCCTCCTTCGACAAACGAGCAGCAGTGAACACGGGAACCATCCGGTCGCGGTTCCCGGCACGGTAGGCGGCCAGCCGACCGGCCGGGATAGGTGCATCGACCGCTGAACGGGCTGGGTGGGGCGGAGCCTCCGTAGTACTCGGCGCCGGGGAGAGCCCGGCACATGGGGAAGGGCGGCAGCGGTTACGCGAAGGGACGGATGCTGTAATGCCGCAAGACGCGCCGCCGAACGGCGACGCTCCACCCGAACGGGCCCTCGGCCCGCACGGTTGGGTAGCGAAGATGCAGGCCAAACTTCACCGATGGGCGGCGGCTGACTCTGGCCGCCGGTTCGATGACCTGTTCAACCTCGTGCACGACCCGGCGACGCTGCGGTTGGCGTTCGACCGGGTCGCGGGCAACCTGGGAGCCCGATCCCCCGGCGTCGACGGCCTGACCGTCGCGCACGTCGAGGAGACCTCCGGGGTTCCGGGATTCTTGGACGACCTGCGTGCCCAGTTGAAGGCGGGCACGTTCCGACCGTTGCCGGTGCGGGAACGCAAGATCCCGAAGCCGGGCGGGTCGGGGAAGGTCCGTCGCCTCGGCATACCGACGGTGGCGGACCGGGTCGTGCAGGCGGCGTTGAAGCTGGTGCTGGAGCCGATCTTCGAGGCCGGGTTCGAACCGGTCTCGTACGGGTTCCGGCCCAAGCGGCGGGCGCAGGACGCGATTGCCGACATCCACCTCTACGGCACCAACGGGTACCGGTGGGTGCTCGACGCGGACATCGAAGCGTGCTTCGACTCCATCGACCACACGGCGTTGATGAACCGCGTCCGGGCAAGGATCAAGGACAAACGCGTGCTGTCGCTGGTGAAAGCGTTCCTGAAAGCCGGGATCCTCACCGAGTTGGGTGAGCGGCAGGACACGCACACCGGCACGCCGCAGGGCGGCATCCTGTCACCGCTGCTGGCCAACATCACGCTGTCTGCGCTCGATGAGCATCTGATGGCGCCGTGGAAGCCGGGCGGGACGATGTCCACCAGCGCACGCCGCAACTACCGGCGCAGCAAGGGGTTGCCGACGTGGCGGCTGGTCCGCTACGCCGACGACTTCGTGATCCTCGTGCACGGCAACGAGGACCACGTGCACGCGGTGCGCGAGGACGTCGCGACTGTGCTCGCGCCGCTCGGCCTGCGGCTGTCACCGGCCAAGACCTCGGTGGTGCACATGAGCGACGGGTTCGACTTCCTGGGGTTCCACATCCGGTGGCGCCGCAAGCGGGGATCGAACACGTGGCATGTGTACACGTTCATCGCCCAACGGCCGATCCGGTCACTGAAGGCGAAGATCCGGGCACTGACCCACAGGACATCACAGCAGGACCTCAGGTCCGTGCTGACCAGGTTGAACCAGGTCACGCACGGCTGGGCCAACTACTTCCGGCACGCCGTGGCCAAGCACACCTTCAGCACGCTCGACACGTTCACGTGGCGACGGCTGATCAACATGCTCATGCGACGGCACCACTGGAACTGGACGGCCATCCGCAGACGGTTCACCACGCCCACCGGCACCTGGTTACCCGTCACCGCGGACGGGATCGAGCACCACCCGATAGCGGCCATCCCCGTGACCCGCTACCGCTGGCGCGGCACCACGATCCCCAACCCCTGGCCCGCAACCGACAACGCCTGACGACAGCAACCGTGGAGAGCCCGTTGCGCGGAGACGCGCACGGCGGGTTCGGCGAGCGGCCTGGAGAAACGGACCAGCGGCAACACTGACACCGCGCTCCAGGCCGACTCAACTAGGCCGGGGCCGTTGGTCGATGCCGAGCGGGTATCCGGGTCGTCATACTTGTCCCGCGGACCAGACGCTCGAACACCTCGATTGCTGCGCCATAGAAGTGGCCTGCCAGACCGCGGGAGGTATGTGTTCAACATGGGCAACGTCGATTTTGCGGCGGGCACAACCGTTCAGCTCGTCGCTCGACCCGAGGTCGTCGGCGTGGTCACGGGCTCGCGTCTTGTCGGCGGGGCGCTGAGGTTCGACGTCTTCCACGACAACAGCGTCCACGGCTACTTCGCCTCTCAGATCAAGCTGGCTCGGAGCCGCGCACAGCCCGCAACGATCTCTGCCGCCGGGCTACGTGCCGGCCTGACCTCAGAGCTGCTCCGAGATAGAAACACCGGCTACCTGCATGCGCGAAACTCCGGACGGATTGACTACGAGCCGTATCAGTTCCGCCCCGTGCTCAAGATCGTTCAAGCGGAGCGGCCACGCATTCTCGTGGCCGACGACGTTGGAGTCGGCAAGACCATCGAAGCCTGCCTCATTATCAAGGAGTTGCAGGCCCGGCATCGGGCACGCTCGGTCCTGGTCATCTGCCCGAAGCCGCTCGTCGTTGATGAGAAGTGGCGCAACGAACTCAAGCGGTTCGACGAGGATTTCGTCCACTTGGACGGCGCCGACCTGCGGTACTGCCTGGAGGAGACGCTCCGAGAGGGCGAGTGGCCGGACCGGTTCTCCAAGGCGATCCTGCCCTATTCGTTACTCGACGAGCGTCTGCTCGTCGGATCGGGCTCCGGTCGGGCTCGTCGCGTGGGCCTAGTCGACCTGGCGCCGGGCCCGCGCTTCGACATGGTGATCGTGGACGAGGCGCACCATATCCGTAACCGCTCGACCTTCGCTTACAAGAACGTCGCACGCCTGACCGAAGCTGCGGACGCGGTCGTATTGCTCTCCGCGACTCCGCTGCAGGTACACAGCCAGGACCTGTTCACCCTCGTGAACCTGTTGCGGGACGATCTTGTACCAACGGAGCAGGACTTCGCGCAGATGCTGGAGCCGAACCGCTTCCTCTACGAGGCGGTTGAGGCGGCGCGTAGCGGTCAAGAGCAGTGGCAGGAACACGTGCACCAAGCGCTGAACGGCGCGCTGGCCACCGAGTGGGGCCGTCAGGTAATGGCGGTAGACCCGCGAGTCGGTCAGGTCCGGGAACTGCTCGCCGGCTCTCCTGACGACGCAAGAGCGCGCATCCGCGTCGTGCGGGCGTTGGAGGACCTCAACACCTTCGCGGCGGTCGTAACCCACACCCGGCGCCGCGACATCGGCACCTTCACGACCCGCAAGCCCAGCGCACCCGTGATCGCGTTCACGCCGCAGCAGCAGGCCGTCTACGACGAGGTGCTTGCGCTCGGCCGACGCATCGTGCAACTGCAGGCTCCGGGTATGCCGGTCGAGTTCCTGCTCTCGATGCTGCACCGCCAGGCGGCGAGCTCCATCAATGGCCTAGCACCCCTGGTTGAGCAGATCCTCACCGACCGGCTGGACACCGTGGAGTTCTTCGAGGTCGACGACGACGTGCCGCAGACTGCGCCGGATCTGAGGGGAGACATCCGTGACCAGATCCGGCAGATCGGCCAGATGGCGGCCGGACTGGAAGGCCAGCCGGACCCAAAGGCTGACTACCTGCGCCAGGTCGTCGCTGATAAGCAAGGTGAAGCGAACAACAAGATCCTGGTGTTCAGCACGTTCCGGCACACCCTGGCGTACTTGCAGCACCAGGCGCGCACCTGGGGCGTGCGCGTCGCCGTCGTCCACGGCGCGGTCGCCGACGACGAGCGCCACGCGCTGCGCCGGCGCTTCAAACTACCCAGAGAGAACCCCGACGCGGTCGATCTCATGCTCTGTTCGGAGGTCGGAACCGAGGGCCTCGACTACCAGTTCTGCAACACCCTCGTGAACTACGACATCCCCTGGAACCCGATGCGCATCGAGCAGCGCATCGGCCGTATCGACCGACGTGGACAGCGCAGCGAGTCGGTGGCGATCGTCAACATCCTTACCCAAGGGACGATCGAGGCTGAGATCTACCAGCGCTGTCTGCTGCGCATCGGCGTCTTCCACCGCGCCCTGGGTGGCAGCGAGCAGATCCTCGGAGACATCGCGACCCAACTGCGACGCATCGCCGACAATCTGTCGCTCTCCGAGGAGGACCGCGCGCAGCGCCTGCGGCAGCTCGCCGACAACCAGGTCGGGCGTATTGAGGAACTCGAGCGGCTTGAGGCTCAGCAAGTGGCACTGCTCGGCCTCACGATCGAGTCCCTCGAGGAACGCATTGCGGAGGCGAGCAGCGAGTGGCTCGAGGACGACAAGCTCGGCGACCTCGTCCGCTCGTATCTCGGGCTCGTCCTCGGAGGCCGGCGCATCACAGGCCCAAAGCCCGGCAAGGTCGCGACCGTACGGCTGGACGACAAGACTGCGACCCGGGTGACGGCCGACCTCCGATCGGTTGGCGGCGACCCGCGCCTGGAACGAATCCTGCGACGTCGGGACCCAGTGCTGCAGCTAACCACTGATCCAGAGCTCGCCGCCGACGATGACGCCGTCGAACTGCTGGCGCCCACCCATCCACTCGTGGTGGCGGCTGCGAAGCACGCGGCACTGATCGATGTTCCCGTCGCGTCGCTGCGGGTCCGTTCGAATCTCGTCCCGCCTGGCCGCTACCCAGTCGCAATCCACGCCTGGACCCGGCTGGACTCCCACGACACTCTCACCCTGCGCTACATCAGCACGGATCCGCAGGCGGAGGCCGCAGCGGGTGAACTGCTCGCCAACGCCACCGACGGCGACTCCGGGCATACCGTCTCGTCGAGCGACAGCGACGCGCTCGACCAACGACACCACACCGAATGGGCGTCCGCCCGCGACACGCACGAGACACGGGCACGCGCCGCAGCGACCCAGCGAGCGGCCTCCCTTCGTGCCCAGCGGGACCGCCAGTTGAAGGTCATCGAGGAGAGCGCCAGCCGGGTGAGTGACCCCAACATCTTGAGGATGCGTCAGGGCGAGCGCGTCGCAGTCGAAGAGAAGTTCGATCGGCTTATTGCGCAACACGAACGGGCGCCCGACCTCCTGACTCGTCAGCTCGCGACGGTGCTCCTGGAGGTGGCTAAGCCGTGACGACCTTCGACGAGCTGTCCGCCGACCGCCGGGCATATGTCCATTGGGCACGGAAGAATGGGTTCGAAGAAGGGCTGCGCAACCTGCTGTCGGACCTGTATCCGGACAACGCACACTTCATCTACGAGCTACTCCAGAACGCCGAGGACGCAGGCGCGCGCGAAGTGACCTTCGACCTGCGCAGCGACGGGCTGCGGGTCGAGCACGATGGCAGCCGGCTCTTCGGCCTGCGCGACATCGATTCCATCACCGGTATCGGACAGTCGACCAAGAAGGACGACGCGACGACGATCGGCAAGTTCGGCGTCGGATTCAAGGCCGTCTTCGCCTACACCCAGACCCCGGTCATCCACTCCGGGAACCACTCGTTCGCCATTCACGACTTGTTCATCCCCGTCCCAGTCGCCGCGGCCGCCCACCGGGGACGGACGACCTTCTGGTTCCCCTTCGACCGAGCCGACAAGCCTGCGCAACGCGCGGTCAAGGAGGTCGCGCACGCACTGCGCATGCTCTCGTCGACAACCCTGCTGTTCCTCAACAACATTGAGCGCATCGCCTGTTCGCTGCCCGGTGACGAGGCGGTGCTGCTCGAGCGTGTCGCACTCGACGAACATGTGATCAAGATTGTGGGCGCACACGAAGACCGTCGCGCTTCGTACTGGTACCGCATAACCGGGGACATCGAAGTTGCCGGAAAGGTCTGCCCGGTCGCAGCGGCGTTCGCGCTCGACGCCACGAGCACTGAGCCGACGGTGTCGTCAAAGTTCTCGGTCAAGCCGGCCAAGGGCCGCGTCTACATCTACTTCCCAGCGGCCAAGGAGACCTCAGGGCTTCGGTTCCACATCCACGCGCCCTTCGCCTCGACGGTCGCCCGCGACAGTGTCCGAGACGACCCCGGCAACGACGAACTGCTGAACGGCATCGGTGAGCTCATCGCCAGAGCGCTTCCAGCCATGCGCGATGACGGTCTCATAACCGACGGCCTGCTCAGCGCGCTGCCGAACGATCGCGATGACCTGCCGGGACGATATGTCGTGCTGCGTGAGCGAATCGTTGATGCCTTCGACTCCGAACCTGTTACGCCCGTGGCAGGCGGCGGACACGCACGCGCGGGCCTGCTGCTGAGGTCCAGCCATGCCGCCATCCGCAACGCGCTCTCAATCGAAGATGCGAATTTCATCAGGGGATTCGCCTACGAGGATGATGAGCCGCCCGTCGGCTGGTTGCGCTCGGCCGACGGACGAGCGGGTACGTTCCTCAATTCGCTGCCCGCAATCGACTTCGGTCGCGACGAGTTGTTGGAGGTATTCGAGGTAGTCAGTGGCCCCGGTGTTGTCGAGCCTTCGTGGTTCGTATGGATTTCGGCCAAAACCGACGGATGGCTTCGCGAACTGTACGTGGCGCTAGGTGTCCTGTCTCAGGAGGACGCATCAGACCCGTTCGCCATGAGAGAACTACGGAATGTGCTCGGGGCCGCGCCGCTGATCCGCGTGTGGCAGGGCAACGACATCGACCATATTGCGGGAAGCAACGCCTACTTGCCCACGGCGCCTGACCTGCGAGCTGATCGACTGGTCATAGACCCCCTCGTCATCTTCGACGACGAGGGCAGGTCCAAGACCCGCGAGCACCGGTTCCTGCGCCAGTTCTACGAGATCGCCGGAGTCAGGCCGTGGGACCAGGCTGCGCAACTGGACATCCGCCTCAGCAACTACCGCACGCAGGCCGCCTCCGTCACCGAGGATCATCTCGCGGACCTCTCGGCACTGAAGGAACTGATCGACCGTCGGGCAGTCACGCCTGGCACGTACGCCGGGATGCCGATCTTCGTGGCCGTACGACACGACGGGACACGCCACTGGGCTTCGGCTCGAGCGACCTACCTGGACGACCCGTTCGTCGCGACCGGACTGACCGCCCTTTACCAATCCCGTGAGTACCGGGACAAGCCCCCAAGCCTGCTCGCCCCTGAATACGCCAAGCGGTCATTCGACGTCGCCGCACTCGCCAAGACGTTGGAGGCCATTTCGGATCTCAATGTCATCCGCGTTCCTATCGGGAAGAATCCAAAGTTCGAGTACTCATGGCATTGGGACGGCCGAGAAAACCACAATATGGTTGATCGTGACTGGGTGATCCCGCACTTCCACGCAATCGTCTCGACCGAGGACGAGGCACTGCTGAGGACACTCTGGCGAGTGGTAACTACGACGGACGGAGCCTGCGGGGACGCCGTCTACCCAGGGGGATTTCAAAGTCCGTGAAGCGTGTTGGTCACCGCTGGAGTGCTGCGGTCAGGACCGGCAGGATCCGCATCCGGTCTGCCGCGATGCTCTCGGTCAAACGTTTGACCTTGGAGATCCCGGCCAAGCGAAACAGGGAAAGGACCAGGTTGCGCAGGATCGCCATGGACTGCGGGCCGTTGCCGATGTAGGCACCCTGGGCGTCCTCGCCGAAGACAACGTCGCGGGACCAGTGCACCAGATTCTCGATCGCCCAGTGCCGTCGAACGAACCCGGCGAGCTGGGCGGGTGTGGCCCGGTGGGCCGGCAGGCTCGTGACCCCGTAGACGACCTCCTTACTCACCCGCGTCCCGAACGGGTCGAAACGCTCCCGGAGCATCCGAAACACCCGCGCCGCCTCGGGAAAGTCGACCCCGCCGGCTTCGACCACCCAATTAGTCCTGCGGTTCTTGTCCCCTTCGCTGTCTCCGAGCTCGCTACATTCCGCATCCGCCACCACCGCCGCGGGCATGACCGCGGCGATCTGCCGCAGCACCTCCACCTGGTTGGCCTTCACCTGCAGCACGTAGTCACCGCCACGTTCGAACACGATGTAGTCAGCCATGTCGACCTGAGCATGCGCGGCGTCGGCGGTCACCACCCAGCCAGCCAGATCCACCCCATCCAGCAGCGCACGGACCTGGGTGGTCTCCGTGGTCGCCGCCGGCACCCGCACCTGCCCCAGCACGACCGCCCACCCATGGGCCATCGCGGCGAACAGGGTCACCTCCCCCTCGGCGGTCGAGGCGCCCCGGACCGTCTTGGCGTCCATCGCCAACCCGCGCAGTTCGTCGCCGTCCGAGTCCAGCAACGACGCCAGCCAGGAACCGACCACCCGATCGGCGCCATCGGCGTCCAACAGGGTCAATGTCCTGCGGATCGTCGACCCACCGGGCGCCTGCACGGCTCCCAACGCGGGACACGCCCGCCCACCGGCCAGCGCCACCAGCGACTGGGGCAGGTCAGCGACCCGATCGCCGACCTGCCGGTAGTTCCGCGCCCCGGCCAGCACCGCGAACACCGCCACCGTCAGGATCGTCGCCAACCGATGACGCACCCCACGCGGGTCACGCGGGTCAGTCACCTGCTCGAACATCTCCACCAGCTCACCCACCGCACCAGCCCCGGGCAGCACCTGCGGCAGGCCAAGAATCCCCGCCACGGCACCCGATCCGACTCTGACGGCATGCGACACTGACACAGCGGCTCCTTGCTCCTCGATGACGTTTGTTGTGGAAGACCAACATCATCGCAGGACAAGGGGCCGCATCTATGTCTACCCCAGAACCGGGCTGAACCTACCAGCAGAAATAAAGATCAAGATACTTTGGAATCCCCCTGAGCCTGGTAGACCTCCAACGGCCCGACCACCACAACTCTCGACACCCTACGCGTCATGCCGTCCTCCTCAAGTCAGGAACTCTCGGAGAAGGCTGGCACGAGATCAACAAGCCGGATTATGCCGCGTATCCAACGGCAGAAAGCCCTTCCGCCCAACAGATCCAGCCCCAACCGCGGCATAATCCGCTACTCGGCATAATGCTTCTTATGCCGACGTCGGCATAAGAAACAGAACAGCGGATGGTAGCCAAACGACTTCTTCCAGGTCGGGGTCGCGGCTTCCTTCTCCGAATGGCAGATCACGATGGAGGCGTCCAGGTCGAGGGTCAGCCCCGGGACGGGTAGGCCGGCGGCCGTGGTCTGCGGCAGCCCACCTGCGGTGTCGATCCGTTGCGCCCACGCGATTTCGCGGGCTTGTGCCCGCGCGGTGGCGAACTGAACCAGTACCGCACTGTCCATGCTGGACAGCAGTCGCCACGCGGTCGGGTCGGACGCGACCGGCCCGAACAACGCCGCCTGATGCCGCAGCACGGCCAGGTCGGAGATCGTTTCCCCGCCGTCGGCGAGCGTCACCGCCAGATCGACTGCGATCCGGCCCGGGTCGTGGCCGCCGCGACGCTGCCGCAGCCCGGCGAGCGCGTCACTGCACGCGACGGTCAGACCGGTCACATCGGCGATGTCGGTGAGCAGGCGCGCACCGGCATGACCGACGACGCCACGACCGTCTGCGGACACCACAATCCTCGGACGCGTTCCGGTACGCTTCACCATGCAGGTGCCCTCCGGGCGGGATGGACAAGGACCCTCGACAAGTCCTATCTTCCCAGCTCAGACGGCACCTGTTCCCATTCAATCCAGCATGTGGGCAGCCCTTAACGAATGACCCGGGCTAGCCGCCGGAAGGTGTCCCATGTGCCGGCCAGGGCCAGGTCCTGGCCGGCATCGGCGGTCACGGCAGCAGCTTTTCCACCAGGTCGATCAGTCCCTGGATCAGCCCGCCACCACCGGACGGCGTCGGCGAAGGGTGCGACGGCGGCCGCCCAGACGCTGACGGGCCCGGCGACGCCGCGGAGCTCGTCCGCGCTGGCATGCCGAAGGAGTTCCACATCCAGACTCTCCCGGCGGTCAGCGACCTGCTGAGAACCAGCGCGATCGAATTCCGGTTCTGGCCTCCGGGCGGAATACCCGATGCTGACGTCTGGACCTGCGGGTGCGGGGCGGACGAGGAGGCATCGAACGGGCACTGGCAATTCAGGGTGCCGGTCGAGCCTCCTCCGGTGGCGCCGTACGGCGTGTCGTCGGGGCCGCAGCGCATTCGCTGACACGGGATCGGAATTGCGCCCCGGGTGGGGGTGACAGGGGGTCGTACCGTTGGTGGCCGTGAAGCGTGATGATGCGGGACATATGGCCCAGGGCGCGGTTGAGATCGCGAAGCTCGGCGGGGCGCTGATGCTCGCGGCCTCGGCGGCGACCCTGCCGTCGCCGACCTGCAGCCCTCGGCCTGCGGTGGTCGCGGCGGCCTCCGCGCCGAGCTACGGTCCGGGCCACGACATGCCCGAGCGCGACAGCGTTGTCGAGCTGCAGACCACGAATGTCGTGGTGACTGGCAGCGGCGGCGAAGTCCGCGCCCACGCTGGCACGGCTCACGCTACGGCCCAGGCGTTCGACGCGACCGTCGTCGTCACCTGAACAGCACGACGTGCCGCTGGCTGATGTCCGCGGAGCCCGAGCCGGCTATGCGGGAGCAGTTCGTTGAGCCGTGATGTGCTGCCCGTCACCGTCCGTGATTTCGTGGCGTTTGCTGATCCACGACCGCCGATGCCCACACTGAGATGCGTGGCTTTCTCACACTGCACCCCGCGGTGCAAGAGGTATGCGTTCGCCTTCATGCTTGGCCTCGGCCTGCTGCACAATGCGGCCGGCGACCGCCTCCTGCCCAACCTGCCGCGAGCTGTCGAGCCGATCGTCGGCCGCGACTGGGACCGCCAGGAAGCCGCGCACTCGACAGAGCCGGACACCGCTGTCGTGGAGGCCGGCCAGGGTGGCGGGGCGACCGGCGCGGCCCCGCCGCCGCTGGTCGTCAGCCAGCAGCCGCACCGACGCTACTGGTCCGGCTACGCCGCGATCATCGCCAACAACCGGGCCCGGTCGTACGGCGCGCCGGCATAGACCCGGTGCGGGCCGGCGGGCGGGACCCCCTCGCCCGCCCGCCGACTTTATGTGAATCCATCTGTAACCCGCGCCGGGCCAGCGGCAGCAACGGACGAACCGGCCCGGCAGACGTGGTCTACCCGGATGGGCGGCGGTAAACGGTACCGTCACAGTTCGTACGCACCCCGGGGGTGCGACACGCCTTCAACGGGAACGAGACAGGCCGGACGGCGATGATCGGCGGCCCATGCCGCCCGGCCCGCCGATCCCATTCCGGGTTCGCGCAGGCGGACGATCCGGCGATGACCATCCGCCGTCTCACCGCTGCCGCCGTGACCGCGCTCCTCCTAGGCTAGCCGGCCCCTGCCGCACTGAAGCCCGCTCGGCCGGGGTCAGTAACCCGCCGCGACAACGTGATCGACCGCGAAAGAGGCACCCGGGCTGCGCTGATCCGGCGTATGGGGTCTGTCCGTAGCGACCTGTGCGAAAACCTGGTCGATCAGCACGAGCATGTCCGGGTCGTCGACGGTGTAGATCTGGTACCTGCCCTGCCGTCGGGACGACACCAGCCCGGCCAGCCGAAGTTTGCCCAACTGCTGGCTGACCGCGGCGACGGTGGCGCCAACGTTCTCGGCCAACCAGCCCACATCGTGATCGCCGTGGCACAGCAGCCACATCAGGTGCAGCCGCATTGGGGTGGACAGCATGTCAAGGATCGCCGCAGCCTGCTCCACCTGGCCCGGCGTCGGACCGTCGTCGGTTCGCGATCCCGTGCGGCTGACCATCGACTTCTCCATCCGCCGGCCACGTCTGGGCCGACTGCCTGCTAGTTTGGCGGGTCTCGCACACTCACGCAACTGATTGACAAACGGCGGCCCGGGCGGTGAAGGTATGTATGTCGCGGGCAGGTCCCACGGCGGCGTGTGACCTGCGACGGACATTCCGGGCCGTCATGACCGCGACGTCACGCCGATGTACGTGTCTCGGTCGAGCCGCCCATCTACCAGCCTGGTGGCAGGCATTGCCGGGGCCTCTGCGGACATTTGTTCGGGGCAATGCGGTCCCTCGCACCTCGGTAGCGAGCCGCGCCGAGATCGAGGGGGTGGGATGAGGACACCGACACGAGTCCGCGCAGCCGGCCGCGGCGTTCGCCTCGATGGCGGGCCACTTGACGACAGGCTGCTGGATCAGGCCGGCTTGCACGCTGTTCAGCGCCTGTCGCACCTGTCCGGTTGCACCCCCGCGGAGGCGCTGCGCACGCTGGGGTCGGATGAGCGGGGCCTGTCGGAGGCGCAGGCCGCGGTACGGCTGGCCGAGAACGGCATCAACCAGCTGCCGGCCGGCATCGTGCCCGGCTGGGGTGGCCGGTTGGCGCGGGGTCTGCGCAGCCCGTTCCTGCTGTTGCTGCTGGTGTTGGACGTGGTGATGGCGGTCGCGGTCGATCCGTTCGGCGTAGTGTTGATCTCGGCGGTGGTGATGGTCGGCCTGGTGCTGCGGCTGCGCCAGGAGGGGCGCTTCGATGAACTGGTCGCCTCGTTGCACAACCTTGCGGCGCCACGCGTCAGTGTGCTGCGCCGGTCGGGGCGGGGCTTGCAGGACCGGCCGAGGGCGCGGCGGCTCAACTCACGCCTGTTGGTGGCCGGAGACCTGATCCTGCTCGGCGCCGGGGATGTCGTGCCGGCTGACTGCCGGGTGGTGGAGGCGGAAAACTTCGCCCTCAATCAGGCGGTGTTCACAGGAGAGTCGATACCGGCGCCCCGGTTCGCGACCGGTCCTGGCGGCGGATCGGACTGGATGGCGGCACCGCCGGCGGTGGCCGCCGCGCAGGCGGATGCGCGGGTGGATGTGCTGCGCAATGCGACGCTGGCCCTCACCGGCAGCAGCGTTGCCGCGGGACAGGCCACCGCTGTGGTGGTCAACACGGGCCAGGACACCGTTTTGGCCGCGGTGACCCGCCGGTCGAGCGCGCCGCGGCGGGCCACCGCGGCGGATCTGGGATTGCGGGCGGTGACCTGGCTGCTGATCCGGTTGCTGTGCGCGTTGGTCCCGGCGGTGTTCGCGCTGACCGCGCTGATGCATCGCGATGCCGACTGGTCGGGAGCCGCGCTGTTCGCGATCGCGGTGGCGGTGGGGCTGGTCCCGGAACTGTTGCCGGTGGTGCTGGCCGCGGTGCATGGCCGGGGTCTGTCCGCCCTGGCGAGCGCCCGGATCGTGGTGACGCGACCGGCAGCGGTGCAGGACCTGGCCGGCATGGACGTGTTGTGCACCGACAAGACCGGCACCTTGACTGCCGGCACACCGGTGCTGGCCGGCTGGGTCGGACCCGACGGCGACTCCTGCCCGCCGTTACTCGATCACGCCGTGCTGTACGCCGTGTTCGACACCGAGTGGGAGAATCCACTGGACGCGGCCGTTCTGGATGCCGTGGACCGCCTCGACCGCGATGTCGCCGAAGCCCAGTACGAGAAGGTCGACGAGTTCAGCTTCGACCATACGCGTCGCTGCGGCAGCGTGCTCCTCGATCGAGGCAGCGGCCCGTACCTGATGATCACCAAGGGGGCGGTCGCAGAGGTGCTGTCCCGGTGTACCCGCGTCCGTATCGGGTCCGAGATTCAGACGTACGACGGTGTGTGGCGCGAACGTCTCGCCGCTGTCTGCACGCGCCTGTGGGCCGACGGTCAGCGACTGCTTGCCATCGCCTACCGCGAGATCCCCGAGACCACCTCAAATGAACCGGACGTCGCATGGGAGTCCGAACTGACCCTGCTCGGCTTCCTGGTTTTCACCGACGCCCCCAAACCCGGCCTCGCCACAGCGATCGCCGGCCTCGCCGGGCAGGGAGTGCGGACCGTTGTCGTGACGGGTGACGCCACCGAGGTCGCGGTCCACGTCTGCCATGCGGCGGGGATCAGCCCCGGCCGACCGGTCACCGGTGCCCACCTCGACCGGCTCGACGACTCGGCGCTGGTCGGGCTGGCTGCCGTCACCACGGTGTTCGCGGAGGTCAACCCCTTGCAGAAGGCACGCGTCGTCTCTGCGTTGCGGTCAGGCGGGCACGTGGTCGGCTACCTCGGCGACGGGGTCAACGACACCCCCGCGCTCCGCGCCGCCGACATCGGGCTGGCCGCACCGGAGGCGGTCGGTGTGGCCAGGTACGCCGCCGACGCCATCCTGCTCGACAAGAACCTGGCCGTCCTGCACCAAGGCGTCACAACCGCCCGGCACGCGGCGCTGAATGCCACCAAGTATCTCAAGGCCACCCTGTCGGCGAACCTCGGCAATGTCCTGTCCGTCCTGGCCGCGAGCGCGTTCCTGCCGTTCCTGCCCATGCTGCCGCTGCAGATCCTGGTCCAGAACCTGGGCTACGACCTGGTCCAACTGACAGTGCCCACCGACCACGCCGACGCCGGGCAGCTGACTCAACCCCACCGTTGGAACACCCGGGACCTGCTGCGCTTCGCCGCCTGCTTCGCCTCCTTGTCCTCCCTTTTCGACCTGGTCACCTTCTGGCTGCTCCGGCATGCCTGGTCGGTCACCGGTTCCGGCGGCGAGGCGTTGTTCCACACCGGTTGGTTCATCGAAAGCCTGCTCACCCAGGTGCTGGCCGTGCTGGTCATCCGCACCGCGGGCCTTCCGCTGGTGCGCAGCCGACCAGCCCGACCGGTCGCCCTCGCCGCGCTTGCCGGCTGCTGCTTGGTTGTCGCCCTGCCCTACACCGCCCTGGGCGGCTGGCTGGGTTTGCCGCAGCCGCCCGCCGCCATGCTCGGCGCCCTCCTGCTCATCGTCGCCGGGTACCTCGTCACAGTCCACGCCGCGAAGATCGCCTACCAGAAGGTCTTCGGCCGCTGGCTGTAACGCTGCCGCCGGCCGGTAGTTCAGCGAGGCGTCACCAAATTATTCAACGGTCTACGTAACTGATTGACAGTAGCGCCGGTGGCAGACCATACTTCTGGACGCGACACCTCGTTCGGCGAGGCGTCTGCGCGGACACAGGCCATGGACTCTGCGCATCGAGAGATGCTCCGGGTCATCAGCGCTTCCGGCCTCAACGTGGCTCCAACCCGCTCCCGGTTCGCGGGGAGCACACCCGCGCAGTGCCAAAGCTCCTACGAGGAGGAGTCCAACCACGAATCGGGTCCCCCTCCCGCGTGGCGGCCTCCGGTGCCGCACAGGTGGCGCTGCGGCGCCCTGGGCGAAGGGAGGCGAGAGCAGTGGATAGCAGTCCCAGCGGACATAGTCCGCTACCCCCGGTTGATTCTCGTCTCCCGTTCGTCCGTTGCGGCACGCACTGATCCGCGTCGACCAGCCTCGTTAGGCATCCGCCCCGCCGCCCGACCCAGGGCGCCACTGCGGCTGCCTGGCCTGCACGCGCCGGCGACTGCACGCGTGCCGCCCGACTCCGCCGTACGGCGGGTTGGAAGGTGTGACATGACCATGGAAACCAATGTCGAGCGCCGTTCCGCGGTGCTCGATGAGGCGCACATCGGTGACATCCGCGGTGCCCTGGGCACCATCAAGGTGGACGACACCGCCCCCCGGCTCAAGCTGTCCACGAAGTTGAAAACCCTGTTGGCGATCATCGGCCCAGGGCTGATCGTGATGGTCGGCGACAACGACGCCGGCGCGTTCGCCACCTACGGGCAGGCCGGGCAGGACTACGGTACCAAGCTGCTGTGGACGCTGTTGCTCCTCATCCCGGTGCTGTACATCAACCAGGAGATGGTGCTGCGCCTCGGTGCGGTCACCGGAGTCGGGCACGCCCGGCTGATCCTGGAACGCTTCGGCAAGTTCTGGGGCGCCTTCAGCGTGATCGATCTGTTCATCCTCAACGCGCTGACCCTGGTCACCGAGTTCATCGGCATCACGCTGGCCGCCGGTTACCTCGGCCTGCCGAAAGTCCCGGCGGTGGTACTGGCCAGTGCGATCATCGTCGCAGCGGCATTCACCGGCAGCTTCCGAACCTTCGAGCGCATCGCCGTCATCTTCTGCGCCGGATCGCTGCTGCTGATCCCGATCTACCTGATGTCCCACCCTCGAGCCACCCAGATGGCGCACGACTTCGTGGTCCCCTCCATGCCGGCGGGGGATGGCGGGATGGCCACCCTGATGCTGCTGATCATCGGGATCGTCGGGACCACCGTCGCCCCCTGGCAGTTGTTCTTCCAGCAGTCCTACGTCATCGACAAGCGCATCACCCCCCGCTTCATCCGTTACGAGAAGGTCGACCTCGGGATCGGCATCATCGTGGTCATGGTCGGCGCCGCGGCCATGATGGGGTTCACCGCCGTCGCGTTCGCGAACACCACCGGCTTCGGCAACTACACCGACTCGGCCGGCCTGGCCGCCGGGCTGGCTGCCCACGCCGGTGAGATCGCCGGGAGCCTGTTCGCGGTCGCACTGCTCGACGCGTCCATCGTCGGCGCGTTCGCGGTATCCCTGGCCACCGCCTACGCCGTCGGTGACGTACTGGGCCTCAAGCACTCGCTGCACCGAGGGGTCAAGCAGGCCAAGGGTTTCTACGCCATCTACGCCGGCCTCATCGGCCTGTCCGCGACGATCGTGCTGATCCCCGGCTCCCCACTCGGGTTGCTCACGGCGGGGGTGCAGACCCTCGCCGGGGTGCTACTGCCCTCCGCGTCGGTGTTCCTACTGCTGCTGTGCAACGACCGGGCGGTGCTCGGTCCCTGGGTCAACGGACGGCTCGTCAACCTGTTCGCCTCCGCGGTGGTCGGCGTTCTGGTCACCCTCTCGGTCGTCCTGACCGCCGCCGTGCTCTTCCCGGACATCAGCACCGGCGCCATCCTGAAGATCATGGCCGGGTGCGGTGCCGCCGGGCTGGCCGCGGCGGGTTACGCGCTGGCTCGGCGACGCACCGCGAACGCGCCGACCGACCGGACCGGACGGGAAGCCTGGCGAATGCCGCCGCTGGCGACACTGGAACGTCCCACCATGTCCACCGCCCGCCGGATCGGCATGGGGGCGCTGCGGCTCTACCTGGTCGTCGCGATGGGACTGGTCATCATCAAGATCGTCCAGGTTGCGCTGGGCCACTAGGTGTGCCGACGCGGCCGGCCCCAGCCTGCCGACCCCACCACGCACGCGGTGGCGCGGCAGGCCGGGACCGGCCGCCGGCACGCACCGGACAGGAAAGGACTTTATCGCGATGCACACGCTGGCGGTGCTCGACTTCGCCGCCCGCCTCGGTTCCGGCCTCGGCTGCGGCGCCCTGATCGGCGCTGAGCGCCAATGGCGGGCCCGGATGGCGGGCCTTCGTACCAACGCCCTGGTCGCCGTCGGCGCCACCCTGTTCGTGCTCTACTCCGTCGCGGTCGGCGATCCCGGTAGCCCCACCCGGGTCGCCTCCTACGTCGTGTCCGGCATCGGGTTCCTCGGCGGCGGCGTCATCCTGCGGGACGGATTCAACATCCGTGGCCTCAACACCGCCGCAACCCTTTGGTGCTCAGCCGCCGTCGGAGTCCTGGCCGCCGCCGGCGAACTGTCCTTTGCGCTGCTCGCCACCGCTACCGTGCTGACCGTTCACCTGCTCGGGCGCCCCCTGGCCCGGCTCCTCGACCGCGACAACCCGGCCGTGGAAGAGGAGGGCCTGCACCCGTACCGACTCCAACTGACCTGCCGCCCCAAGGCCGAAGCGCACATTCGCGCTCTGCTCGTGCAGCACGCCACCGGCGGTGGTCACGTCGTACTCCGCGGCATCCAAGCCAGCCGCGACCGTGCCACCAGCGGCCAGGACCCCGACACCACCCTGACGGTGCACCTGCTCGTCGACGGGGACGCACCGACCCGGCTCGAACAACTCGTTGCTCGCCTGTCCCTCGAACGTGGCATCCACGCCGTGCACTGGCACACCACCGACCCGGACAACCCGGCCCCGGACACCGACGCGGGCGCATGATGGTCCGCACCTGGTGTACTGAAAGGTTCGGGTCGGCGGGATCCCACAGCGAGAGCCGCTACGTGTTGTCCGGCGATCCCGAAGCGACGGCGAGCGGGAACTCCGCGCGCAGACGGGTGCCCGCTGTTGCGCGACGCTCGGCATGAGCATGAAGGCGTCGTTGCCGGTGAGGACGAAGTAGAGCTGTTTGGTGCTCGTGCTGTCGGCGTCACGCTCGTGGTGTCGCGGGTGGTGCTCGTGCTGTCGCGGTGATGTTCACGGTGTCGCCGGGTCGCGGGCACGGACGTGCCTGGACGGTCGTTGTTGATCAGTCCGCGGGCGCCGGGGTGAGGAGCCGGCCGTGGACGAACACGACGATCAGCGCCCATGGGTCGGCAGGATGGTCGAACCGGCGGCGGTAGGCGACGACCGCGGCGGCGAGGGCCTGCATCGCGTCCCCCAACGGGCTGGGCTGCGGGACCAGGCCGGTGAGTACGTCCGGGTCGAGGGTGTGGGCGTGGTGGACGCCCCGGCGGCGGAGCCAGGTCACGTGCTCGCCGCGGACCCGGCGCAGCCAGCGGCGCACGGTGGAGACCGGGCGGTGCAGCTCAGCGGCGATGCTCCGGGCGCCGCGCCCGTCCGCCTTGGCCACCAGCACGGCGCCGACGACGGCGGCCGTGTCGCCCAGGCGCGGCAGACAGCCAGCGGGCAGCAGCACCTGGGTGGCGTGGCACGACGAGCACCGAGCCCGGCGTGGACGCACCGTCAGCATCGAGCCGTCCAGCCGGCGTACCCGGCGGCGCGCAGCCCACGACCACGGCCGCAGGACGCCTGGGCACCGTGGGCAGGTCACGGTCCCGGCGGCCAGGTCGGCGTCGGCCCGGCCGGCGTCCAGCACCATGATCACAACAGCGGGCTCCTCGCACGTCGGTGAGCATGCCTACCACACCCCGGGCAGTCTAGGGGCCAACCCGCGTTGCCGACCCGCGCCAGCAACCGTCCACATACGACAGACGCTATCGACGCCCTTCACCGTCACCGAGGACACCGGCCAGCCGACGCCCCAACGAGCCGCCCGCCCCGATCGACGCTGCACGCTCACCCTGTCGCGCCAGACGCTCACCCTGTCGCCGCACACCAGAGCCAACAGGCCGGCCCGGCCACGTTCACCGGCAATGACGCAAACCCCCTCCACGTCCTCATCCCGAGAGTCGTCTAACAACCGGCACGGCGCCGGCGCCTGGGGCGACTTCATGGACGTCATGAAGGAGACCGAGTACACGGCCCGCTTCGCCGGGCACTGGGTGTACACCGGAACGGGTTTGCGCGACGGCGACCGGTTCGCGCTCGGCGCGGTCGGCTATGAGACGGACGCCGCGCTGTATCGGGACGTGGACGGTGTACCGCGGATCACCGGCGCCGACGGCACCCCGCCGTCGTTCGTCATCCTGGCCACGGCGGACCTGCGCCACTGGCGCCGCTACGGCCAGGGCGGCCACGCGACGATGGGCGTGTTCCGGCTGGGCGCGGGCACCGTGTTCAACGCGGCGACCGTGAACTGGGGCAACCGGCTCGCCGACCCGGTGGTCGACCGCATCACCCGCAACGTGCTGGACCGCCTCTCGGCGCCGCGGGACCCGTCCCGCTGGGACGCGATCGGACCGGCGCCGGAGTTGGCCGCGCTGGTCGCCTGCGAGCACGCCTTCTGGGCGTTGACCCCGGACGGCACGCTGCTGGTCCGCGCCGCCTGCGGCCAGAACCTTCCCTGGCGCCCGGCGGTTGCGCCCCGGGACGCCGCCGACGATCCGCCGGTGTGCCTCGCGGCGCCCCACGAGGCCGTTTCGGGGATGGCGGTCGGGCTGTACGCGGTCACGCCGCGGGGGCGCCTGCTCTACCGCGAGCCGGTCCGGGAGCCCGCGCCGTGGGAGGCGATCGGCACCGCACCGGCGGGGATCCGGGCGCTGGCCGGGGCCGACGGGACGCTCTTCGCCATCACCGAAGACGATCGGATCCGATGCCTGCCGTTGGCCCGGCTCGCGGAGGGCGACCGCTGCTGGACCGACGCCGGGAGCGCCGCGGAAGCGGTCAGCCTTACCGCGGCCGGCGGGCTGCTCTTCGCCGTCGACCGCCGCGGCCGGCTGCGGTGCCGGCCGCCGGCGGCCGGCGGCCACGGAGGCGACCTGATCGGACCTCGGCCCGGCCGGCGACCGCACGATCATCGCCGGGTACGACGGACATCTGGCCGGCCCCGGCGACGACGGCCTGCTGCGATGGCGCGACATCGCCCCCTCGAACTGACGAGGCCCACTCGAACTGACGAGCGCCACCGCCACGCGGCGCAGCGATCACCGTGGGGCCGGACGGGTCCGGGACCCACGGGCCCAACGTGCGGATCCGCGGGTCAGATCCGCACGATGCGCTTGTTCATGAACTCCTCGACGCCGAGCTGACCCAGCTCACGGCCGATCCCGGAACGCTTTACCCCGCCGAACGGCAGGTCGGCCTGCGACCCTTCGGTCGCGTTGATGTAGACCATGCCGACGTCGAGCTGACGTCCAACCCGGCGAGCCCGCTCCACGTCGCTGCTGAAGACCGCGGCACCGAGCCCGAACGGCGTGTCGTTGGCGAGCCGTACCGCCTCGGCCTCGTCCTCTACCCGGAAGACGATCGCGACCGGGCCGAAAAGCTCCTGCTCGTATGCTTCGGTGCCGGGGCGTATGTCGGTCAGTACGGTCGCCTCGACCCACGCGCCGGGCCGGTCCAGCCGACGTCCGCCGGTACGCACCACCGCGCCCTCCTCGACGGCGCGCTCGAGCTGGGCCATGAGGGTCTCCGCCGCCTGCGTCGACGAGAGCGGCGCGAGCGTCGTCGCCTCATCCGCCGGGTCGCCGAGGACGAGCGCGGCGGTCTGCGCGGCGACCTCCTCGACGAACGCGTCGTAGAGATCCGCCATGACGATCATCCGCTTCGGCGCGTTGCAGGCCTGCCCGGAGTTGCCCATCCGCGCGGCCACCGCCATCGCGGCCGTCGCCTTCACATCGGCCGTGTCGAGCACGATCAGCGGGTCGGAGCCGCCGAGCTCCAACACGACCTTGGTGAGGTGTGCACCGGCGATCGCCGCGACAGCCGCGCCGGCCCGTTCGCTTCCGGTCAGCGAGACGCCGTGTACCCGCGGATCGGCGATGATCTCGGCAACCTGCTCATTCGACGCATAGACATTGATGTACGCGTCGGCCGGCACGCCCGCGTCGTGCAGAAGCCGCTCGATCGCGGCCGACGAGGCGGGGCAGGAGGGTGCGTGCTTGAGCAGGATCGTGTTGCCGAGGATCAGGTTCGCCGCGGCGAACCGCGCAACCTGGTAGTACGGGTAGTTCCACGGCATGATCCCCAGAACAACGCCGATGGAGCGCTTCTCGATGACGGCCGCGGCCCCCTCCACCTCCAGCGTCTCGTCGGCGATCATGGCCGCGCCGTTCTCGGCGTAGTAGCGGAAGATGCGGGCGGTGAGCCAGAGCTCGCCCTTGCCCTCGGCCGGGCGCTTGCCCATCTCCCGCATCACGAGCGCGGCCAACTCGTCGGAGCGCTGGTCGAAGAGGTCGGCCGCACGACGCAGCGCCGCCGCGCGTTCCTCGACCGGCCGGTCGCGCCAGCGGGTGTGCTCCCGGTCGGCCCGGTCGATCACCGCTGGTACGTCGCTGTCGGCCATGGTCGGGAACTCCTGCTCCACGACGCCTGTTGCCGGGTTGGTCACTCGGTACACCTGGTTGGTCCTCTCGTTATGGCGTTGCGGCTATCCGGCGTCCGGCCCCGGATCGGCCGCTGACGGGTGTTCTCGCCCGGCCCGGTCACCGGCGGTACGGTGCGACCGTGCCCCGTTCGCCGTGCCCGTTGCGGGCGCGATGGCTACGGGGCGACCTCGCCGGGCAGCAGCCACGGTGCGGGCAGCAGGTCACCGAAGCGGGCCCGAACGAGCTCGCCGCGGTGTGGCAGTACGACCGTCATGTCCGGTGCATAGAACCCGAGAAGCTCGCGGCAGACTCCGCACGGCGAGGTCGGCTCCGGCTCGTCCGCCTCGGTCATCTTGATGACCGAGGCGCAGGCGACCGGGGCGGCAAGCCCCTGCGACCGGACGATACCGAGGGCAACCTGTTCGGCACAGACGTTGATCCGCCGCGAGCCGAGGTGCACGCCGGTGACGACTGCGCCGTCGGCGAGCAGCAGCGCCGCGGCAACGTGATGACGACCGAGCACGAAGCCGCTGCGCAGGGCGTCGCTCGCGGCTTCAACGAGCAGCCGGTCCGACTCACCGGCCGGCTGGGTGGGGATGACGATCGCGCTCATTCGGCCACCTCGCGGCGGCGCGCCGCGCCGAGCCGCCAGGCCCGAATAGCGCAGGTGACGCTGATCGCGACGATCGCGAGCACGTAGGGGACCATCTGCACGACGTTGGGCGGCAACGCGATGCTGCTGAGCTGCACCCGCAGCCCCAACGCCTCGGCAAGTCCGAACATCAGGCTCGCGGCCCAGGTGTACCAGGGGTTGAGCTGGCCGAAGATGGCCGCGCTGAAGCCGGTGAAGCCGCGTCCGGCGGTCATGCCGACGGTGAACTCCGAGGCGTATCCGAGCGCAAGGTGCGCCCCGGCGATACCGCTCAAGAGACCGGAGTAGAGCACACTCACCGCCTTGACGAGGGTGGGCGAGACCCCTGCGGTGCGGGCCGCGTCCGGCTTCTCGCCGACCGCGCGGATCGCCAGGCCGAACGGTGTGCGATACAGCATGATGTGGGTGACCGCGACCAGCACGACGGCGACGTAGACGAGCAGCGTCTGGCCGCTCAAGGCCGGGCCGAGGATCGGGACCTTCTCCAGCAACGGGATCCGGATCGCGGGCAGCCCCACCATCCCGTCCGGCCGGAACGTCCCCTGCACACCAAAGATCGCATGGAGGAGGAAGGCGGTGAGCCCGGCGGCGAGCAGGTTGATCGCGATGCTCGCGACGATGTCGTTGGCGCCGAACCGGAGAACCGCCAGCGCGAGCAAGGCACTCACGAGCGCTCCGGCCAGCATGCCGCCGACGATGCCCAGGTAGATGTTGCCGGTCCAGGCGGTGACCGCGATCGCCGCGAAGCAACCGGTGATCATCTGCCCTTCCAGTGCAATGTTGTAGACGCCCGCCCGCATGGTGATCAGTCCGCCGAGGCCCGCGAGGAGCACGGGGGCGGCGACCCTGACGGTGCTGGCGAGGAGGTCTGCGTCGAAGAAGGCGGAGAGGCTCATGCGTCACTCCTTGCCCGGCGGCGGCCGAACCGGGCGAGCAGGTGCGGCGCGCGGCGCTGGAAAAGCTGATAGCCGACGCGCGCGGTGATGACGAGGATGACGATCGCCGAGATGACGTCGACGACGTCGCGAGGCGTATCTGTGTAGAGCTGCAGGCTCGTTCCGCCGTTCTTCAACCCGCCGAAGAAGACACCGGAGATGATGATCGCGAATGGGTTGTTCTGTGCGACGAGCGAAACCGCGACGCCTTGGAAGCCAAGGTTTCCCGCGAAGTCGTTGGGGAGCCGGTGCATCGAGCCGAGCAGTTCCAGGCCGCCGGCGAGCCCGGCGAGCGCCCCGGAGGTCATCATGGTTCGCACGAAGATCCAACGGTTGCTCATCCCCGCGTACGCGGAGAACTGCCGGTTGTCGCCGAAGGTACGGATCTCGAAGCCGTGCCGCGACCGCATCAGGTACCAGCCGACAAAGACCGCTACGACCATGCTGACGTAGAGGCCGATCGTCGCGGGCTTGTGCCAGGCGAGCGGATGCAGCCACAGGTTCCGCGGTATCTGGTCGGATGAGAGCGAGGCGCCGAGCGCGCCACGCCCCTTCAGCGGCCCGAGCACCAGCCACGAGACGAGCAGCGCCGCTACCTGTATCAAGAGAATCGTCGTAATGATTTCCGGTACGCCCCACCGAACCCGCAGTATCGCCGCGGGCAGTGCCCACAGCGCTCCGCCGAGCGCCGAGACCAGCAACACCAGCGCTATGCCGACGGCGCCGGGCAGGTGCGGGGCTACGTAGAGGCCGACGACCGTGCCGGTCAACGCTCCGATATAGAGCTGACCGTCCATGCCGATGTTCCAGATCCGGGCCCGGAACGCGACCGCGGTGGCCAAACCCGTGAGTATGAGCGGCGTCGCCCAGCGCAGCATCCCGTGGAAATCATCGACGAAGCTGCGCAGCAGGGTGGCGAAGACCGACCCGGCGTTGTAGCCACTGACCCAGAGCACGACCGCCACGATGAGAAACGCCAGTATCAACGAGAACAGCTGTCGAGCGATCCCCTGAAGCGCGCCGGGGAGCAGATCCGTCAGCCGCCTCGCCGCGGTTGTCTTACGCACCGCCACCTCCAGCAGGCAGTTCCGGTTCGGCAACAGCCGAGATTCCGGCCATGTGCATTCCCACCTCATTCGCGTCGGCCGTCGCGGGGTCGAGCCGCGCCACGAGTTGGCCGTCATACATCACGTACAGGTCGTCGGAGAGCGACATGACCTCGTCGAGTTCGGCGGAGACGAGCAGTACCGCGCTCCCCCGATCGCGCAGGGCGACGATCTCCCGGTGAATGTTTTCGATGGCGCCGACATCGACGCCGCGGGTCGGTTGGGCGATGAGCACGACCGCCGGATCGCCGCCGAGTTCCCGGGCGACGACGACCTTTTGCATGTTGCCGCCGGAGAGAGCGGCGATCGCCTGGTCGGGGCGGCCGGCGATGCCGAACCGTTCGATCATGGCCGTGGCTTCCTCACGGACGGCCGCCGTCCGAACCACGCCGAACCGGGTGAATCTCTTCTGCCGGTACGTCGTCGATACCAGGTTGTCCTCAATGGAGAGATTCGGCGCCAGGCCCCGCTTGAGTCGATCCTCGGGGATGTGACCGATGCCGAGGTCACGACGGCGACGGGGGGTCGAGCGCGTGATGTCCGTCTGCGCCAACTCGATCGAACCCGATTCCGCCGGGCGCAGCCCGGCCAGGCACTCGATCAGCTCCGTCTGCCCATTTCCCTCGACCCCGGCGATGCCGGTGATATTGCCGGCTCGCAGTTCGATCGTGACGCCGCGCACGGCCATCTGACCACGATCGTCCTTGGCTTCCAGGTCACGGACGTCGAGTCGGACGTCGCCCGGTTCGGACGCATCCTTGACAACAGAGGTAAGGACGTCCCGGCCGACCATGGTCCGAGCCAGCTCACGTTCGTCGGTCTCGGCGGCAGCGAAATGGCCGGTGACTCGGCCGCGCCGCATCACCGTGATCTCGTCGCTGACCGCCATCACCTCTTTCAGCTTGTGGCTGATGAAGAGCACGGCCTTGCCGACCGAGGTGAGTTGGCGGATGACCCGACCGAGCTCGACCGCCTCCGGTGGGGTCAGGACCGCCGTAGGCTCATCGAGAATGAGCACGTCCGCACCGCGGTGCAGGGCCTTGAGGATCTCGACGCGCTGCTGCGCGCCGACCGGCAGGTCCCGAACGAGCGGGTCGGGCTCGATGTGCAGGCCATACTCCTCGCTGACCCGCGCGACGATCTCGCGCGCGCGACGTCGGTCGATGAGGCCGCGCCGCTTCGGGGCCGAACCAATGATCACGTTGTCCGCGACGCTCAGCGACGGTACGAGCATGAAGTGCTGGTGCACCATGCCGATTCCGCGCGCGATAGCGTCACGCGGGCCGTGGAACGACACGGGTTCGTCGTTGATGCTGATCGTGCCCGAGTCGGGCTTGACCAGGCCGTAAAGGGTGTTCATGAGCGTGGACTTGCCGGCGCCGTTCTCGCCAACGATCGCGTGCACCGTGCCGGCCTCGACGACAAGGCTGACCTCGTCGTTGGCGATGAGCCGCCCGTACCGCTTCGTGATCCGGTCCAACTGAATGTGCATCGTCATCGATGGCCCCCTGCTGGTGGGAGGGACGGCGGGTGGCGCTGCACCGCCCGCCGCCGTTATCTCAGGACTTGGGCCAGGTCGTGTCGTGTTGGACCTTGAGCGACCCGGACTTGACATCCGCGGTGATCTTTTCGGCCAGCGTGACGAGCTTCGCGGCGTCCGCATCCCGCCCGCTCGCCTTGCCCCACTTGGTCACGGGGTCCGTCGGGAAGGAGTACCCACCGTTGGTGAGGTCGATGAAACTGTGCTCACCGCCCGCGAACTTCCCGTTCTTGAAGTTCTCGCAGCCCAGGTAGACATTCTGACCGAAGCTGCTGCCGACGTAGGAGACGAAGTTCTTCGGCGCCCGGTCGGAGTAGTCGCCGACGTCGCCGATGACCAGAGCATTCGCCTCGATCGCTCCGTCGATGACGCCGAGCTGGGTCTTGGCGGCGGCGGTGACGATCACGTCAACGCCCCGGCTCGTCATCGCCTTGGCGATGTCCTTGCCCTTCGCCGGATCCTCGTAGGAACCGGCGACCGCGGTGGAGACGGCGATGTTGGGGTTGACGCTGCGCGCGCCCTGGATCATGCCGTTGACCGCGGCCGTGATGGTCGGGTCCTGGTCGCCGGCAACGAACCCGATCTTGCCGGAGACCGTGAGGGTCGCCGCCGCCGCACCGGCGATGTAGTAGGTGCTGTCGCCGCGGTACTCGGTGTCCCACACATTCGCGACGTGACCGCCGTTGACGTTGATGAACTGGTAGACCGCGCCAAACTTGGTTTGCGGGAAGTCCGCAGCGACCGACTGGGTCGCCGGGGACATGTCCGGGAAGGTGGTGAAGATCAGGTCATAGCCGCTCTGCGCGACCGCACGCACATCGTTCTCGTGCGCGGCCGTCTCGATCGACTCGAACGTCTTGGTCTCGAATCCGAAGTCTGTCGCACACTTTTTCAGGCCGGCGGCCATGTCATCCATCGGACCTTGATCGCCGAAGCGCTGGTTACCGATGAGGGCCACCTTGATCTTCCCCGACGGTCCCGCGCTCTGGTCGGTGCCCGGTTCGGCACCGGATGCGCAGGCACTGACGGCCATGACGCAGACGACTGCGCCGACGAGCGCAGCCCTACTGACTCGATACGACATCTGCGTTCCTTCGGTTCGAGGGGTCAGTCGTTGCTCGGGACGAGTTCGTAACGCCAGCGGCAAACCGCGTCGCCGCGGCCAGCACATTCCGGCTGCGTCATGACGATGCGCGGGCTGACCGTCTCCAGGCAGCCGCGGTCCCAGTCCGCAGAGATGTCGCACGATTGTTCCGGTGCGCCCAGGTACTCCACCGGCCGGTGATACGGCCAAACCTCGGCCGGCACCGTGAACTCGTAGACCGTGTCGGTCGCGATGATCTCCTTGTAGACATACATTCCGGTGAGGTCCATCAGCTGATGGGTGAAGCGGCCCCACTCGGTCGGCGTGCAATCCTTCGGCACCAGCTCGTGGGCCAGCATGTCTTCGCCCGTACGCCGACCGAGATGCTTCATGCCCTCGCTGAGGATCGGCAGGCTCTCTGGGCCATATGCTTTGTAGGTCGCCGCCATGAGCGCGAACATCCCGACGAGCGGGTTGGTCCACTCCGGCGCGCGAGCAATGGGCATGCCCCCCAGCGGGGCCTTTTCTTCCATGGTCACGAGTGCTTTTCCGTTCCTTGTCAGGCCGTGCGGGACTGTTTTCTGGCCAATGCCTTCCCGGAAGAACCGCCGGGCGGCGCAGGCGCGCCGCCCGGGCGAGACTCAGGCGGATTCGGCGACGATCGGGGTGCTGAGCGTGCCGATGCCTTCGATCTCGACCTCGATGGTGCTGCCGGGCGTGAGCCAGCGCGGCGGGGTGAACGACATGCCGACGCCTCCCGGAGTACCGGTGGCGATCAGGTCGCCGGGCAGGAGGGTGGTGGCCCGGCTCGCCGCGGCGATGATCTCCCGGAGCGAGAAGATCATGTTTCGGGTGTTGCTCCGCTGGACTACCTCGCCGTCGAGGCGGCAGAGGATCTCCAGGTTCTGGGGGTCGGGCAGTTCGCTCGCCGGAACCAGCCGGGGCCCGACCGGGGCGAAGGTGTCATAGGACTTGCCACGGGTCCACTGACCGTCGAGCGCCTGGTCGGCCCGTGAGCTGATGTCGTTGAAGCAGGTGTAGCCGGCCACGTAATCGAGCGCATCGTCCGCCGCGATGTCGCGCCCCTCCCGGCCGATCACCAAGGCAAGTTCGGCCTCGTAATCCACCTTCTCGACGCCGGCCGGGATGACGATCGGGCTGCCGTGCGCAACGAGACTCGTCGCCCACTTCCCGAACAGGACGGGGAAGGTGGGCGGCGTCGCCCCGGACTCCTCGGCGTGGTCCCGATAGTTCAACCCGACGCAGATGATCTTGCCGGGAAGATCGATGGGTAGGGCGTGTGGCATGCGAATCCTCTTCTCGCGCAGCTGTTGCGACCGCAGCCGCGATCGGATGTCCGCCGACGCTAGGAGGCGAGTTGTCAGTTGTCAAGCAACCCGTCATCAGATACCTTGCATCTCAGCCGAGCCGGTGCCCGATCATGGACCCGGAGGGCTCGCCCACCGCGATAACCGTGTCCACTCGGGCAGCAACAGCCACTCAGATGGGTTCGCCGACAAGGACGTCCCCCCGGTAGATCCGCCCACCGGGAACGTCCCCGTCGGCAGAAGTGGAGAGCACTGTGACAGGCACACCGAACACCGCGATCGCCATCGCCTCCGGAACATTCGCCACAGACACGTCCGAGGCTCCGGAGGCGACTACGACCATCAGCCACGTCAACGCCGCCGACCAGGCCGCGCTCGCCGGGCTCACCGACTGCGACGCGCTCGTGGTGGGACTTGCGCCGCTCGGCCCGGCCGAGCTTGCCGCCCTGCCCAGCCGCGTACGCGTCATCGGCCGCGCCGGGATCGGCCTGGACTCCATCGACCTCGCCGAAGCAGAACGCCTCGGCATCGCCGTCGTGCACCAGCCGAGCTACGCCACCGACGAAGTCGCCGACCACGCGACGGCGCTGGTCTACGCCCTCACCCGGCACGTCGTGCTCGCCGACACCGTCGCGCGGACCGCCTGGCCCAGCTGGGACCGGTTCGGGGGCGTGCCCAGCCTGGCCGAGAGCACCCTCGGCCTCGTCGGGATCGGCCGGATCGGCGCAGCGGTCGCTCGGCGACTCGCCCCGGCCGTCGGCCGCATCCTCGCCTTCGATCCCGGTGTCACCGAAGCCCCCGACGGCATCGAACTCGTCGGCAGCCTCGACGAGCTGCTCCGGTCGAGCACCATCGTCTCGCTGCACGCGCCGCTCACGCCGCAGACGACCCACCTCATCAACGCGGCCGCACTCGCCGCGATGCCTGCCGGTTCCTTCCTGGTCAACGTCTCCCGCGGCGGCCTCGTTGACGAGCACGCCCTCGCCGCGGCTCTCGCCGACGGCCATCTCGCCGGCGCCGCCGTCGATGTGCTCAGCGCGGAACCACCACCGGCGGAGAACCCGTTGCTCAGCGCGGCGCGTACGATCCTTTCTCCGCACATGGCATGGTTGTCACGCTCAAGTCAGGATCGCTTGCGACGATGGACGCTCACGGATGTCGCTCTGGTCGCGCAGGGTGCGGCCCCGCGTCATGGCCGACTCGCGGTGAATGGATCGCCCAAGCGCCGGTAACCACGAAAGCGACTTTCTGACATGACTCTGGAAAATCACGGATTCGGTGTTATCCCCCCTCGTCGGGCCGCCCATGAGGTGATCGCGCAGATCAAGCAGCAGATCATCGCGGGCATGTTGAAGCCAGGCGACCGGCTCCCGAGCGAACAGGAGCTCGCCGCGCGCCTCGGCGTCAGCCGTCCGACGGTGCGCGAATCGCTGCGGGCGCTCACCTCGATGAATATCGTCGAGACCCGGCACGGCGAGGGCTCGTTCGTCGCCTCGCTCAAGGCTCAGGACCTGATCGAACCGCTTGATTTCGTCCTCCGCGTGGACGACGACGCCATCCATCACCTCTTCGAGGTGCGCTCGTTCATCGAAGCTGGCTCCGCCCGACTCGCCGCTGAACACGCCTCGGACGAGGACGTCCGTGAGCTCCAGCAGCTCGTCGGGGAGTACAGCGACCGGATCGACGACCTGGACCACTGCGTACGCCTGGACATGGCGTTCCATCGCAGAATCGCCGCTGCGAGCGGCAATCCGCTGCTCGGCAACCTGCTCGACAGTCTGGTCGGCCTCTCCGCGCAGAGCCGTCGGCGGACCGGGTCGGACCTCACCACCCGGCAGCGGGCCGCCCACGACCACACCCTCATCCTCACCGCCATCGCGGAGCGCGACCCGGACAAGGCTCAGGACGCCATGCTCCGGCACCTCGACCACGTCTCCGAAGTGCTCAAGCGAGTGGAAGGTCCATGAGCCCGAACCCTGCGCCGCCGGCGGCGCACCCGACCTTCACCAACGCGCACGCCCAGATGTGCACCGTCATCACCGCGATCACCGACGCCTGGGGCGCCGACGGCGAGGCGATCATCCGGCACGTCTACCGCGACCTGGGCCACCACACCGGCGCCGAGATGATCGCGACCGGTGTCGTGCCGGCCGGCGCTGACCTGGAGACCTACGGCCGGGTCAGCGAACAAATCATGGATACGTGCGGCCTCGAAGGCTGGACCCGAGTGGCGACCGACGCGGTCGAACACCGCACGATCGTGCCCGGGTGCGCCGCGTACGTACCGCTCTTCGAATATCTCCAGGCCCCGGCGAACATCTGCTCGCTACCGTTCGAGTGGGACAACGGCTGCCTCGACGTCATCAACGACGACCTCGAGGTCTGGCCGCGTAGCTGCGTCTACCGGGGCGCCGGCGAGTGCCACTATGTCATCTCGCTGCGCGACCAGGACCGCTCCCAGCCGGCACAGGCCCCTACCGCCGCACTGCCTGCCGGCACTGCACGGCCCGCCGCCGCTGTCGCGGTTCAGGCGGAACCGACCTGGACGAACCCCACCGCCGGGCTCCTCGCGCTCATTGGTGCCGCCGTTGCCGCCTACGGCGACGAGGCGTACGCGGTGCTCCGCCCGGCCTTGCATGCGCTCGGCGCGAAGGCCGGCGCGGACGAGGTTGCCTCGCCGGCCGCGGACGCGGCACAGATCGCCGAACTGATCGTTCGCCGTTACCGAGCCGCCGGATTCACCGAAGCCACCGCGGTCGCGGAGGCCGACGGGCGCTGGCGCGTCGACCTCGGACACAACCCGTACGGTCCGGTCCTGGCGCGCTTTGCCGCGCACCGCGCTGCCGCCACACTCTTCGCCGAGTACGACGATGGTTGGGCCACCGCAGCGCCACGGGTCGACCTCGTCACGGCGGCGGACGGCTGGGCCGCTGCGGGCCAGCACACGTTCACCATCTCCGCACGCAGCTAAGCCGTACGCGGCTAGACCGTACGCGGGCTAAGCCGTCCCGTACGGCGTACCGACTCAAGAGTCGCCGCCCCGCTGCCTGACGAGACCATCACACGCAGCGTCAGCCCCCCATGTCTCCTTCACGGACATTTCGGGTGTACCACCATCAAACAACGACGGAGCACCACCATCCCTCTCGGAGCGTTCGATGAATGCCGTGCCGTCCGCCACCGACCCCATGATCTGGCGCCCATCCGAAGAGGAGCTGCGCGCCAGCCGCATCCTCGCCTTCGCCGGAGAACACAACATCCTCTCCGTCAGTGAGCTGGTTCGCCGCGCCGACGAGGATCCGGCCTGGTTCTGGGGCGCGGTCGCCGACTGGCTCGGCATCCAGTGGCAGGTGACGCCGTCCGCCGTCGTGGACGACCTCGACCGCGGAGCGTACGCCCGGTGGTACGTGGGCGGCTCGCTCAACCTCGCCGAGAACGCGGTCGACCGCTGGGTGCGCCAAGGGCGGGCCGGCGAAACCGCGCTGAGCTGGCAGACGGACGACGGCGCTACCGGGTCGTGGACCTTCCGTGAGCTCCAGGCACAGGTCGACCGGCTCGGGCATGGGCTGCGCAGCCTCGGCGTCCGGCCGGGTGACACAGTCGGCGTGCAGCTGCCGATGGTCCGCGAAGCCGCCGTCGCGCTGCTCGCGTGCGCCAAGACCGGCGCGATCTGCGTACCGGTCTTCTCCGGCTTCGGCCCGTCCGCTGTCGTCGAACGCCTGCGTGCGGCGGGTGCGAAGGTCCACATCGTCGCCGACGCGTACCGGCGCCGCGGTAGGCGCATCGACGTACGAACGGGGCTTGCTCCGGCGCTCGCCACCGTCCCGTCGATCGTCGCAACCGTTGTTGCCGCGCTCGACCCGATCGGGCCGGACATCACCGGTGCCGCGCCCGACCAGGCTGGCACCGGTGCGAAGGGCGCCCGTGCGACGCTGCGCTTCCCCGGTGAAGAAGACTGGGACCGGCTCGTCGCCGATGCCGACCCGCGCCCGCTCGACGGCGCCGTCCTCCCCGCCGACCACCCGTTGCTCATCGCGTACACCTCCGGCTCGACCGGGAGGCCGAAAGGCGTCGTCCTCACCCACGCCGGTTTCGCCGTCAAGGCCGGCAGCGACGCCGCCTTCTGCTTCGGCCTCGGTCCGGGCGAGGTCGGCACCTGGATCACCGACCCGGGCTGGATCATGTTCCCGATCACGCTGCTCGGCGGCTTGATCGCGGGCAGCGCCACCGCCCTCTTCGGCGGTACGCCCGACCATCCCGGCACCGACCGCATGTGGAACTTCGCTCGCGCCACCGGAGTCACGATGCTCGGCGTCTCACCGACGCTCGTGCGTACGCTGATGGGCGCCGGAGCCGACCCGTCCGCGGCGGGCGTACCGAGCCTGCGCCGTCTCGCTTCCAGCGGTGAGCCGTGGACCCCGGACGCCTACGCCTGGCTCTTCGCCGACGCGTTCGGCCGGGCACTGCCGATCATCAACTACTCGGGCGGCACCGAGGTCTCTGGCGGCATTCTTGCCAACACCACCGCCCAACCGATCTTCCCGTGCGCCTTCGCCGGTTCGCTTCCCGGTATGGCCGCCGACGTCGTGGACACCGAGGGCGTAACCCTCGGCGCGGGCGTCGGCGAGCTCGTGCTGCGCCGACCGTCGCCCGGCATGCCGTCGACGTTCTGGGAGGAGCCCGAGCGGTACGCACAGACGTACTGGGCGACCTGGCCGGGCATCTGGCACCACGGCGACTGGGCCGAACGGACGCCCGACGCCTGGTACATCCACGGTCGCAGCGACGACACGTTGAAGATCGCGGGTAAGCGCGTCGGCCCGGCCGAGGTCGAAGGCGTGGTCAACGCCGTACCCGGCGTGGTGGAGTCGGCGGCGATCGGCGTCCCCGACGGGATCAAGGGCGACGCGCTGGTCGTCTTCGCCCGCTGCGCCGACGATGCCGGAATCGACCCGTCCGAGCTGCCGCCCGCGATCAGCGCCGCCCTCGTCTCACACCTCGGCCCGACGATGCGTCCACGCAGTGTCCACATCGCCGCCATGCTGCCCCGCACCCGGAGCGGCAAGATCCTTCGTCGCGTCATCCGGGCGTTGTTCCTCGGCGAGCCGACCGGCGACGTCTCCGCGCTGCAGGACCCGTCGGCGCTCGCAGCGATCGAGGCGCTCCGATGATACCGACGCCGACCACGCCGAAACACCCGGCGCTCACTCCCACGATCGTCGGTATCGCTGAGCTGCCGCCCCGGCGTACCACCCCGGGGGTCACCACGCTGGAACTCATCGCGCAGGTCGCCGTGGCGGCGACCATCGATGCCGGCCTCGACCACCGCGCGATCGACGGGCTCGTCTGCGGCCCGCACGTCGGCGAAACGCCGCAACACGTCCCAGCGACCGTCGCCGAATACCTCGGCCTCCAATCAACCTTCGCCGACATTGTCGACCTCGGCGGCGCGACCGCGGCCGGGATGGTGTGGCGGGCCGGAGCGGCGATCGCCGCCGGCATGTGCACAACTGTCCTTTGTGTCCTTGCGCACAGCCGTGACCCGCAGACGCCCGCTCGATCCCCCAATCGCAACCCCATCCGCGAGTTTGACGTGCCGTACGGGGCGAGCGGAGCCAACCAGGCGTACGCGATGGTCGCGCAGCGGCATATGGCCGAGTTCGGCACCACAACCGAGCAGCTGATGACCGTTGCGGTCAAGGAACGCCAGAACGCCCAGACCAACCCGGACGCGGTCTTCTACGGACGTCCGATCACCCTCGACGATGTCCGCCGCTCCCCCATCGTCATGCGTCCCCTCCATCAGTACGAGATCGTCATGCCGTGCGGGGGCGCAGCCGCGCTCCTCGTGACCTCCGCCGACCGCGCGCGCGACCTGCGCAGCTCGCCGGTGACGCTGCTCGGCGCCGGTGAGTTCGTCACGCACCGAGCGCTCAGCCAGGCACCATCGCTGACCACATCGCCGCTCTCCGTCGCGATCGACCGGGCGTACCGGCAGGCCGGGATAGGCCCGTCCGACCTGGACCTGCTCTGCCCGTACGACTGCTACTCCATTCTGCTGCCGATCACCGTCGAGGATGCTGGCCTGTGCGCCAAGGGCGACGGCGGTCCGTGGGTCGCTGAACACGACTTTTCCCACCGTTCCCGGCTACCGATCAACCCACACGGCGGCCAACTCGGCTGCGGACAAGCCGACCTCGCCGGTGGGGCGGGCCACATCATCGAAGCCGTACGCCAGCTGCGCGGCACCGCGGCCGGGCGCCAGATCGACGGCACCGAACTCGCCCTCGTCACCGGAAACGGTGCAACCTTCAGTGAAGAGGTGGCGCTCGTGCTCGCCGGTGATCTCCGATGAACCGGGCGCCAGCACCGATGCCCCAACGGGTCAGCACGGCGCTCACCGCGGCGTACTGGGGCGCAGCCGATCGTGGCGAGCTGCTCTACCAACGCTGCGACGCGTGCGGCCGGGCACAGCTCTACCCCGGCGGGATCTGCCGCGGCTGCTGGTCAACCACGCTCTCGTACCATCCGGCGGCCGGAACCGGAACCGTCTGGACCTTCACCATCGCCGAGGTCGCCGGCCACCCCGCCTGGCAGGCGCGTACGCCGTACTGTCTGGCGATCGTCGAAATCGACGAGGGCCCGCGCCTGCTCACCCAGATCATCGGCGGTGACCCGTACGCTTTCCGCGTCGGCCAGCGGGTTCGGCTCGCGCCGCACGCGATCGCCGACGACGGACCACCGCTGCGGTTCATGCCGTGCTAGGCGCCGCGTCATCCGGCCCGGCCGATGTGCGTATCACGCGCTGGTACGCACACCGGCAACGCCTGCTCGTAGCGGCGACACAGGTCCTCGCCCTGTCGACGTGGTTCTCCGCCTCCGCCGTAGCGCCCGCGCTCACCGCGGCGCTGCACTCCGGCAGCGGCGCCGCCGCGCTGATGACCTCCTCGGTGCAGATCGGCTTCGTCGTCGGCGCGGTCGCCTCGGCCCTCCTGAACCTTCCCGAACGCGTACCGCTGCCCCTGCTCTACGGCGTGAGCGGCCTGCTCGCCGCCGCCTGCACAGCGCTCTTCCCGCTCCTCGTCACCGACCTCCCGACCGCAGTCACGCTTCGCGCGCTCACCGGCCTCTTCCTCGCCGGGGTTTACCCGATTGGACTGCGCCTCACCGCGTCCTGGGCGCCGACCGCTATCCGCGGACGCGCCTTCGGCCTCCTCGTTGGCGCGCTCACCCTCGGCTCGGCCCTGCCCCATCTCATCCGCGGCTTCGACGGCCTGCCGTGGAAGACAACGATGGTGGTCGCCGCCGGCATCGCCGCGATCGGCGCACTCGCCGCGCTCGCACTGCTCACCGTCGGACCGCACGCGACGGCCCCTGCTCCGAAGCGGTCATCGGCGCTCGGCCACCCCACCCACGGGTACGCCTGGCGCATGTTCGGCGCCCGTGAGCCACGCCTGGCGAACATCGGCTACTTCGGCCACATGTGGGAGCTCTACGCCTTGTGGGCCTGGCTGCCCGCGTTCTTCACCGCGGCCGCGCCGCACGTGTCCCGGACAACTACGAGCGTCATCGCCTTCGCGGCGATCGGTATCGGGGGTGTGATCGGCTGTCTCGCCGGTGGGTGGGCTGCGGACCGGATCGGCCGCGCCCGCACCGCGGCCAGCGCCCTCGCTGTCAGCGGCGCCTGCTGCCTCCTCTCGCCGATCGCGTTCGTCCTACCCACCGCCGCGCTCGCGCTCTTTCTTCTCCTTTGGGGAGCCGCGGTCATCGCCGACTCGGGCGTCTTCTCGGCCGCGCTCAGTGAAAGCGTCGATCCCCGCTACGTCGGAACCGCGCTCACCGCACAGACCGCTATTGGTTTCTGCTTGACCGTCGCGTCCATCCATCTCGTCCCGGTCGTCGCCGAGCTTGGATCGTGGCGATTCGCCTTCGCCATCCTCGCCCTCGGCCCCGCGATCGGCGTGGTCGCCATGCTTCGCCTGCACCGCGTCCATCAGCCACCGGACACCCTCGCTCGGCACCCATCGCCTCTTCGGTACCCGCCGTTTCCTCAGGAGGAACTCGTGAGCCACCACCCTCGCCCCGCCGTCGGTGACACCGCCGAACTCACCCGAATCGTCGGCCCTGAAGACATCCGGCTCTTCACCGAGATCAGCGGCGACCGCAACCCGCTGCATTACGACGCGGAACTCGCGGCGGCATCCCGATTCGGCGGGATCGTTGTCCAGGGCGGCGTCACCAGCGCGATCCTGAACGCCGTCGTCGCCGAGCGGCTCCCCGGCCCGGGTACCGTCTTTCTGAACGTCAACTGGGACTTCAAGGCCCCAGTACGCCCGGGGGACGAGATCACCGGTCGGGTCGAGGTCACCGCGGTCCATGCCACGAAGCCGGTCACCACGCTCAAGACCTCGGTCGTGCGCGCGGACGGTGTCACTGTCCTCGAGGGAACAGCGGTCTGCTACACCATGACCATGGGCCGGTCCTGATGTCCGCCGTCGACACAGCGGACGCTGTACTCCTGGTCTCCGCCGCGCGTACGCCGATCGGTCGCCTCAACGGCGCCCTACGTGACGTGGACGCCGTCGAGCTGGGGGCGACCGCGATCCGCGGCGCCCTCGATCGGCTTCCCGTCGCTGTCACCCCGCAGCATGCGTTCCTCGCGAACGTGGTGCAGGCGGGCAACGGCCAGAATCCGGCCAGGGTCGCGGCGGTCCGGGCCGGTCTGCCGTTGACCGTCCCCGCCACCACCCTGAACGACGTCTGCCCGGCGAGTATGAGCGCGGTCGGGCTGGCCGCCGCCATGATTGAACTCGGCCGCCTCGACTGCGCTCTCGTCGGCGGATTCGAGTCGATGAGTCGGGCACCGCACGGGGTCCGGATGCGCGGCCGCCGGGCGCTCGGCGACGCCGACCTCATCGACCTGCTCCTCACCGATGGCCTCACCTGTTCCCTCACCGGCCGGGGCATGGGCGAACTCTCCGACGAAGTCAACGCCGACCTCGGGATCGGCCGCGATGAGCAGGACGCGTTCGCCGCGGAGAGCCACCGTCGCGCGGACCGCGCGCGCCGCGACGGCACCCTCGCCCGGGAAATCGTTCCTTGCGCCGACGTCACCGCCGATGAGGGGATCCGCCCGGCCACAACACCGGAGATCCTCGCGGGTCTGCGTCCGGCCTTCGCCGCCGACGGCACGATCACCGCAGGCAACGCCTCGCAGCTTTCCGACGCCGCCGCCGCGGGAATCCTGACCAGCCGGCGATACGCCAGCGAACACGGCCTGCAACCACTCGTCGCGGTGGTCGGCTGGCGCGCCATCGCCGGACCCGACGCCAGCCTGCACAGCAAGCCGGCGGCAGCGGCGAGACAGCTGCTTGACGCGTACGGCCTCGCCCCGCGCGACATCGACCTGTGGGAGATCAACGAGGCGTTCGCCGGTGTTGTCCTCGCCGCCGTCCGCGACCTGGGCATCGACCTCGACGTCGTCAACGTCAACGGCGGCGCGATCGCGCTCGGTCATCCGCTCGCCGCGTCCGGGTTCCGGCTCGTACAGACCCTCGCCGAGGCCATGGTCGCCGGAGAGCGCCCCTTCGGCGTCGCGACGATGTGCGGCGGCGGCGGCCAGGGTCAGGCGATTCTGCTGCGCCTGATTCACCCATGACGAGATCTGCAGACACAGTGGGGGCTACATTGCGCCAGAGCCGAATACTTGCTGCCCCTCACCATGGCGGAGGACCGGTCACGCCGTGAGCGTGGCCGGTCCGCCGATGATGGTATGTCCGGATCAGCAGGTCAGGTTGCCGCCCGCCGGTACACCGAGAATGCCGACGAACTGGTTGTAGAGGTTGACCCGGCTCTGCATCTGGGCGGGGTTGCCGCCGTTGCACTCGATGCTGTTGATCGCGCGGATCGTGGTACCGAATCCCTGGCCGTTGACCATCGCGTTGTGCGACGTCGTGCCCGCGCCGCCGGTACCGGTCATCCAGTACCACAGCCCGGTCTGCCACGAGATCGACGAGTTGGTCGCCACGAGGTTCGGGTTGTTGAGCAGGTCGACGCCGAGCGCGTCGCCCGCGGCCTTGTAGTTGAAGTTCCAGCTCAGCTGGATCGGGCCGCGGCCGTAGTACGCGGCCTGGCCGGCCGGGCAGCCGTAGGGCTGACTGTAGTCGCAGTAGTGCGGGTAGTTGGCGGTGTTGATCTCGTTGATGTACACCAGACCGCCGGTCTCGTGGCTGACGTTGGCCAGGAACGCCGCGGCCTCCTGCCGCTTGACCGTGTCGCTGCCGGTCGTGGCGAACGCGGGGTACTTCTTCATGGCGTCGGTCAGCCCGGCGTACGTGTAGAAGGAGTTCCGGCTCGGGAACATCTGGTTGAACTGGGCCTCGCTGACCACGAAGCCGGTCGTCCCGCCACCACCACCGCCGGGGACGGTCCATTTCTGGTTGGCGCCGCCGGAGCAGGTCCAGATCTGCAGCGGCGTGCCGTCGGCGGAACTCGGGCCCGTGGCGTCGAGACACTTGTTCGCCTGCGGGTTGACGATGTCGCGGGCGGCGTTGGCGACCCACTGCTGTGCACCGGTGCCGTTGCAGTCCCAGAGCTGGACCTTGGCCCCGTCGGCCGTGGAGCCGGCGGAGACGTCAAGGCACTTGCCGAGGGCGCGGATCGTGCCGTCGGTACCCACGGTCCAGCTTTGGGCGTTGGTGCCGTTGCACGTCCACAGCTGCACCTTGGTGCCGTTCGCGGTGTTGGCGCCGGAGACATCGACGCACTTGCCGCCGTAGCCGGTGATTGCGCCGGTGCCCGCGGCGGCCGCGGCTCCCGGGATGAGGATGAAGGCGCCGAGGACGGCAGCGACGGCCGCGACGAGCACCCGGCGCAGGCGCGCCGATCGTGAATTGTCCATGGTGGACTCCTGGGCGAGGGAGCGGGCGGGGCATGGACCCTGATCCATCGGGGGCCTTTTTCATATCGCAAACTTGGCTAACTGTAAAGAGTCCTTCCTTTTTGTCTGGATGCGTCGCGGCGAGATCCCACCGCGGTGTCGAGGCGTGCCAGGGGTGCGACAGGTATCCGACGGCCCGGGCGGGCGTCCGATCGGCGACACGGCGAGGCAAGCCGGCATTAACTCAACGCCAGTGCTGATGACGGTCATCTACGTCCTGGACGGCGGGCGGATCGTGGAGCAGGGCCGCCACGACGAGCTGCTCGCCCGCGGTGGGCCCTACGCCGAGCTCGCCGCGCTGCAGTCGGTGGCCGGGTAGCCGTCAGGCCAGCTGCCGCAGCTCGTCCGCGCGGACGGCGCCGTGCGGCGGCTCGCCGGCGGTCAGCCTCGGCGCGGCGGCGCGCAGGCGCTCGATCGCGCGGGCGTCGCCGTGCTCGTCGTCGCCGCCGGGAAGACGCGGACCGCGCGGGCGCCGAGGTCGGCGGCGAGGGCGGCCTCGGCGAGCAGGTCGGCGACGCATCGTTCGTCATCGACCTGGCGGCTGGCCACCTTGACGTAGGAGGCGACGCGGAGGACGGCGACGCCCTCCAGGGCGGCCACGGCCGCCCGCCGCCCGTCCGCGGACAGTCCGATGTGGACGGGCTCGTCGAGGGCCGAGCGCAGTTCGACGCCGCGCCACCCGGTGCGCCGGGCCAGCGCCGCGACCTCGGGCAGCGGCAGGCCGGGGCAGCCGAGGGTCGAGAACGCCAGCCGGCCGGAGATCCATGCCATCGACCGAGCATAGATCGGGGGCTGACGTCACGGGCGCTCGGTGCGGACCGGGTTGCCGCGCACGAGGTCGTCGTGGACGCGCCAGCGGGCCGTCTCCAGGGCCGCGCCGGCCGCCGCGTGCCGCTCCTCGAGCCGGCGGCGCAGCAAATCGAGGGCGATGCGCCGGTTGAGGCCGAACTGCCGCTCGGTGTCGACGACGACCACCATCCCGGTCGGCCGGTGCGTGGCCCGCACGGCGGTGCTCACCTTGTTGCGGTGCTGGCCGCCGGGGCCGCCGGTGCGGCACGGCACGATGTCCACGTCCGCCTCGGCGAACTCGGTGCGCGGGGCGCCGACCTCGCAGCGTTCGGCGATGACGTACCAGTTTCGGCGCTCGGTGCTGCGAAACGGGCTCGGCGCCCGCCAGCACAGCGTGCCCGTCCAGGCGCCGGCGACCTGTGCCGCCCGCTCCCCCGCGAGGCGCAGCAGCACCGAGCGCAGGGTGCCGCGCCGGTCGCCGGCCACGGACTCGACCCGCTCGGTGCGCACCCCGGCGCCGCCGCCTCGGCCTCGAGCCGGGCGACGAGCTCCGCGACCGCCCACGAGCACTCCTCGGGGCCGCGGCCGGCCGACACGACCAGGTGCAGCGGCTCGCTCATCGCCGCCCCTTGCGCGGGTCGGCCGTCTTGTAGGTGACCACCGGCACCGTGCTCACCACCGGCGTGGCGAGGCCGTGCGCGACGAGGTCGGCGATGACCTGCTCGATGCGCTTGTACGCCCCCGGCGCCTCCTCGAACAGCAGCTGCCGATCGCCGCACACGACGACGGACCCGGTCGGCGGGCGGCGCAGCTCCTCGACGGTGTGCTTGGCCCGGTTGCGCACGAGCGCGTCGGCCCGCGACATCTTGCGCCCGGCGCCGTGGGCCACGGAACGCCCGGCGTCGTCGCCGGCGTGGGCGGCCACCACGTACGACGGGGTGCCGCGCGTGCCGGCGATGAGCACGTCCCGCCCGTCGCCCGGGGCGGCGCCCTTGCGGTGCAGGTAGGCGCCGTCGCGGACCTCGACGAGGTTGTGGCACTGGTCGATGACCGGCTCGGCCGGGCGGGCGCCGAGCGCGTCGGCGACCCGCGCGGCGATGAGCCGGCGGTTGAGCGAGCCCCAGCGCACGGCGGCGTCGTGCCGGGCGAGGTAGTCCGCCGGGTCTGCGGCCGGCCCGGCGCCGTGGACCTCGGTGTGGGCGCGCAGGATGCGCTCGCCGAGGCCGCGGGAGCCGCTGTGCACCACGAGGACGAGGTCACCGGCGGCCAGGCCGAGCCGCTGGGCGTGGCCGGCGTCGAGGACCTCGTGGACGCGGGCGAGCTCGGCGAAGTGGTTGCCGCGCCCGACGGTGCCCAGCCCCTCGAGGTGCCCGGCCGGCACGTCCTCGGCGCTCAGGTCGGCCCAGTCCGGGTCGACCGGGACGTCGAGGTCGGGGAACTTCGCCGCGAGCTTCTGCGGGTCGGGCCGCTTGAGCGCGATCGGGAACACGGCGATGCCGCAGCCGATGTCGGAGCCGACCAGGTGCGGGTACAGCACGGTGGAGGTCATGGCGGCGCCGATCGGCGCGCCCTTGCCGGGGTGCAGGTCGGGCATGCCGGCGACGTGCAGCATGCCGTCGAGGGCCGCAACCTGGTGGCACTGGTCGACGGCGCCGGACTCGATCCAGCTGCCCTCGGAAGCGAAAACGGTGACGGTGGCGGGCAAGAAACGCTCGTCCTTCGACTGAGGAGGAATGGTTGGCGTCGGTTCACCGTCAGCGCGTCATGCGCCCAACCATCCCGGCCCCCGCCCAGGGGGATTTCAAAGTCCGTGAAGCGTGTTGGTCACCGCTGGAGTGCTGCGGTCAGGACCGGCAGGATCCGCATCCGGTCTGCCGCGATGCTCTCGGTCAAACGTTTGACCTTGGAGATCCCGGCCAAGCGAAACAGGGAAAGGACCAGGTTGCGCAGGATCGCCATGGACTGCGGGCCGTTGCCGATGTAGGCACCCTGGGCGTCCTCGCCGAAGACAACGTCGCGGGACCAGTGCACCAGATTCTCGATCGCCCAGTGCCGTCGAACGAACCCGGCGAGCTGGGCGGGTGTGGCCCGGTGGGCCGGCAGGCTCGTGACCCCGTAGACGACCTCCTTACTCACCCGCGTCCCGAACGGGTCGAAACGCTCCCGGAGCATCCGAAACACCCGCGCCGCCTCGGGAAAGTCGACCCCGCCGGCGTCGACCACCCAAATCGACCTGCGGATCGTGTCCCCGTCGCGGTCTCCGACCTCGCTCCAGTCCGCATCCGCCACCACCGCCGCGGGCATGACCGCGGCGATCTGCCGCAGCACCTCCACCTGGTTGGCCTTCACCTGCAGCACGTAGTCACCGCCACGTTCGAACACGATGTAGTCAGCCATGTCGACCTGAGCATGCGCGGCGTCGGCGGTCACCACCCAGCCAGCCAGATCCACCCCATCCAGCAGCGCACGGACCTGGGTGGTCTCCGTGGTCGCCGCCGGCACCCGCACCTGCCCCAGCACGACCGCCCACCCATGGGCCATCGCGGCGAACAGGGTCACCTCCCCCTCGGCGGTCGAGGCGCCCCGGACCGTCTTGGCGTCCATCGCCAACCCGCGCAGTTCGTCGCCGTCCGAGTCCAGCAACGACGCCAGCCAGGAACCGACCACCCGATCGGCGCCATCGGCGTCCAACAGGGTCAATGTCCTGCGGATCGTCGACCCACCGGGCGCCTGCACGGCTCCCAACGCGGGACACGCCCGCCCACCGGCCAGCGCCACCAGCGACTGGGGCAGGTCAGCGACCCGATCGCCGACCTGCCGGTAGTTCCGCGCCCCGGCCAGCACCGCGAACACCGCCACCGTCAGGATCGTCGCCAACCGATGACGCACCCCACGCGGGTCACGCGGGTCAGTCACCTGCTCGAACATCTCCACCAGCTCACCCACCGCACCAGCCCCGGGCAGCACCTGCGGCAGGCCAAGAATCCCCGCCACGGCACCCGATCCGACTCTGACGGCATGCGACACTGACACAGCGGCTCCTTGCTCCTCGATGACGTTTGTTGTGGAAGACCAACATCATCGCAGGACAAGGGGCCGCATCTATGTCTACCCCAGAACCGGGCTGAACCTACCAGCAGAAATAAAGATCAAGATACTTTGGAATCCCCCTGGCACACGACGGGAGGCCGAGGATATCAAGGGCAAGATCGGAAGGGTTCTCGGCTATCGCCTCAAGCTGGAACTCTCCGAGCACAAGACCTTGATCACTCATGGACGGACCGAACCGGCCCGTTTCCTCGGCTACGAAATTGTGGTCCACAACAACGACGCCAAGCGCGATCGGAACGGTCACCGCTCGATCAACGGGCAGATCGGCCTGAAAGTGCCCATGGACGTCGCGCGAGCCAAACGCAAGCCCTACATGCGACGCGGAAAACCGGCTCCCATCCTGGCACGCGCACACGACTCGGATTTTCAGATCGTGGCGCGTTACCAGGCGGAGTTCCGGGGCCTCGCGGAGTATTACCAGCTGGCCTACAACCGGCACCGTCTCGGCACGCTGAGGTGGATCATGGAACGGTCGCTGACCAAGACGCTGGGACACAAGAACAAGATCAGCGTCAACAAGGTCTGGAACCGCTACCGTGCCACCTGGCAGACACCAGCAGGTCCTCGTAGAGGCCTGCAAGTCACGGTCGAACGCGGCAACGGAAAGAAGCCACTGGTCGCCCGATGGGGCGGGGTGTCCCTGGCCCGCAGGACCACAAAGGTAGTCCTCAAAGACGACCTCCCAGCCATCTGGAGGAAGCGACCAGCAGAACTCATCGACCGGCTCATGGCCGGTCGATGTGAACTCTGCCAGTCGCGCTCAGACGTCGAAGCGCACCATGTCCGGCGGCTGAAAGACCTCCTACCCGGGAGCCGGGACGAACAGCCCGGCTGGGCCAAGCAGATGGCGTCACGCCGTCGCAAGACCCTGATCGTCTGCCGTGACTGCCACGACGGCATCCACAATGGACAGTCGACGCGGCAGGCTTCGAGGAATACGGCACTGGAGAGCCGGGTGCGGTGACAAGTCGCATGCCCGGTTCGGAGGGGGGACGTCGGAAAAGGTTCCGCATCCGCGGAAACCTCGCCGGCGTCCTACCCTGCGGCCAGTGCGACAGCTCGCGGGCCAGCCGGTGCAGGGCGTCGGCGTGCTGATGCTCACTCACGCGAAGGCGCTGCCGGAGAAGTTCGACCGCCTCGCCGGGTTCCATGACGCCGACAGCAACGGTGGTCCCGATCGGCGGGGCCGCGCTGTCGATCGAGGTGATCAGAGTGTCCCCAGTCCCGAGCACAGGAATCCACCGCTCGGCCAGCCGACGATCAACGACGTTGTCCACGACCATCAGCCATCGGCCCGGCAGCCCGCTCAGCACGGTATGCAGTTCGTCACGCAACTGAGCCGGGGTGGAGTGGTGCCCCGTCGTCCGCTGACCGGATTGCAGATAGGTGAGGATTCGGCGGAAGGCGCTGGCGAACGCAGGTTCGCTGTCGCCGTCAACCCAGAAGATGCAGTCGTAGGCGTCGGCTCGGTCAGCCACGTATGCCGCGGCGAGGCTGGACTTGCCGATCCCTGATGGTCCGAGAAGGACGACCCGGCGAATGCGTTGGGACGGTTGTGCGTGCAAGCCGTCCGCGATCTTGCGCAGTGGCAACGGTCGGGCGACGTCCGGTACTGGCGGCATGGGCCCGACGAGGATGCCCCAGTCGCGTGACCCGATGCCACGAGCTAGATCTTCGTGGCTGATCAGGAGATGCGCTCGCAGCTGGTCAATGGTGAAGACGGCCTTCGCCTCGTCGGCCGCCCGGTCGAGGATCTCTGCGACGAGGTGGCCGAAGAGCAGCCCGGCAGACCGCTGTCCGAGCGCCGCGTTGGTCCGGCTCCGAAACTCGCGGAGACGCTCGCGCAGTCCGTCACGGATCTCGTCTTCTTCGCGAGGGTCGAACCGTACTCGGCATCGCAGCAGCCGTTGGCGTTGCCCGGTCGGAAGGTCACGGACCTGCACGAGCCGCGTCGTCGAGATGATCCCGGTCAGGGCCTGGGGAAGCAGTTCGGCATCGCGGACGGCCTCGAGCGCCGCAGCGAGGTGCCGCGTGCCCTGCGCCGGCGCGGCGTTGGTCAACAGTTCGTAGCTGTCGGCATCGTGCCGGATGAGGCCGAGAAGGACACCGAGCGCCTCACCGGGCGCCATCGAGCCGCCGGAGGGCTTGCTCTTGACCTGCACCGCACGGCGAGTACGTCCATCGACATCGAGCACGTCGAAGTCAATGGCGTTGCGGCCAGGGGTGTCGGCTGTCGGCCCCTCAACTCGCACGCTGCCCACGGCCGGGTCGTCGACGACGTCCAGCAAGGCTTCCAAGGTCCGCCAATACTGGTAGCGGAACCCGTAGGCGGCTACCCGGCCTCCATCCATTCCTACCCTCCGCTCCGCAGCATGCCGCCCTGCTCTGGCAGTAGGAGAGCCTCAGGTGTAGCCGACATGAGCGCGGCGAGGCGCGGGAAGAGCTCGTCGACGCGGCTCAAATCGCGGTAGGTCCGGGTGGCATTCAGCAGGTCGACGACCGTATGCGCCAGGGCCACGCCGCCGTGTTCGATCACTGCCGCATGACAGGTCAGGAGGTCGCGATAACGCTGGGTCCACTCGGGATATGGATACCAGCCGACGCTGAATTGGCCTCGAATAGTGCCAGGTATCTGCCAGGGGTTCAGCAACTGCGAACGGCCATGCGGCAGTGGCAGCATCGCCGGCACGGTGAATGTCTCGTCCGCGCCGCCCTCGGCCCGCAGAAGCCGTCGACTACGGAACACGCCCACGTCGACCAACCGATTGAACGAGCCAATCCACACAAGGGCATGGCCGTCGGTCGTACCATCCGCGCGGGTCGTTGGTGGCCGCTTCCACACGCCCATATCAGCTAGCCGGGCATGCTGCGGCAGCCGGAACACGCGGGCGCAGCAGGCGATCAGCTCCGCCTCGAAGCCCAGCTGGCGCAATGCGTGAACCATCTGAGCGCTCTCGACCACGACGCGGTCCGGGGGCAGATCGCCAACGGCTTGGTGGACCGCAATGAGCATCGCAAACAGGGGCGTGAGCTCGACCGGCTCCGTCGTGAGTCGGTCGAGACCGAGCCCTGGCAGCAGGAGACGGTCGGCCGAGGCACGTACCCGGATGCGGTCGACCTGCTGACCGGGTACCGGAATCGGCCGCCGGCCTGGCTGTCGACGCCCACGTTTGCCCGCGCCGCGACCTTGTCCCACCGGCCCTCCCATCGATGCAGCAACGACGAGTAACCCTACCGTCGCCCTACGACAGTTCGGGACGGGCGAGGGAAGCGTTGCTGCGCGTCAGACCTTGTAGGCGTCCAGGAACTGCGCGGCTCCGGCGCGGCAGTCAGCGGGCCCAGCCCAGGGCAACCGCCTGACCCGGTCGTGGTGCGGCGCGGCGAGGACGTCGAATCGGTCGGACGCTGGCGTTGAGTTCAGCCGGCGAGAGAGCTGGATGATGACCGCAGGGGGCTGGCGCGCGTAGGGTGGACCCGTCCAGCCACCGGAACGGCCTCGGCGCTATACCCGGCGCTGCCGGGCATGTGGAAGGCTTGCCGGCGTGGGTCAACCAACCTTGCCCCGGTGCGCTTGTTGTGGTTTCCGAACAGGATGCAGCACCTGCCCGATCTGCTATTGGACCGATGATGGCCGCAGCGACGTACACGACGTGGTTGCGGAAAGCCGCAACGGCGACCTGAGCCTCGCCGACGCTCGGCTCAACTTCAGCATCTACGGGGCCAGTACGCTGCGCTACAAAGACCTGGTCCGCGCCCCCCGCGCCGACGAACGACCCTAGGACCGGCAGCGCTGCCGTCCCGAACGGCGCCCGCGGACGGGGTCTGCTGCAGTTCCACGGCCTGCCGTACGTCCGCACCGACCGGACGACCGGCGACCGGGCGGCTGTCGCGGGTGTCGCGGCTGCCGGCTGGGTTACCAGGCGTCGTGGACGGCGACGATGCGCCGCCACGGGACCGTGACGGTGGGGCAGCCGGGCAGGTCGTGCGGCCGGTATGTCAGGGCGCCGGTGTCCGGGTCGACCGCCTCCGGGGAGACCACAAGTTCGACCTGGTCGAGCGCGTCCGGTTCGCCCGCGGCGAGGACGAGGACGGCGGTGTAGTGCTGCAGCGCCTGGCACAGCTGCTGCAGGATCTGCCCCGAGCCCGGTCCGCTGGTCTGGTGGTCTTCGGCGGGGATCCACCGCCACCGCTGGGGCAGGTGCCAGTGGTGGCCGTCGCGTTCGGTGGCCCAGGCGCGCAGGTCGGTCGCCGGCGCGGACCCGGCCCGCCAGGCGACGACGGCGGGCAGCGGACCGTCCGGGTCGCCGGTGCTGTCCTGCGGTAGGTACCCGGCGGCGGAGCGGAGCAGGGCCCGCACGGCGCGGTCCTCGACCGGGGTGCCGGCGGGCACGACGCCGCCGGCTTCGGCGTGCAGGTAGTTGCTGCGGTGGGCGGCGGCGTGGCCGGCGGCGAACACCGGTACCCGCAGGACGACCGCCTGTGGGACGGTCTGCGGCGGCGGGATCGGGTTGCGGTATCGGGTGGCGACGACGGCGCTGGCCAGGACCGGGTACTGGGTGAGGTAGGCGACCTCCCGGTCGGGGTCGTTGATGATCGGCCACCCTGCGACGAGCAGGAGTTGATCGCCGTCGCCGCTGTGCAGGTGCCCGTCGTGCAGGGCGGCGGCCAGCCGGGTGCACCAGGCGTCGACGACGTGGCGGCGCACGAGTCGGTACTCGGCGGCGGCCCACGCCGCCGGTGAAGCATGTCCGGTGGCCGCGGTCAACGCCTGGGTGGGCAGCAGCGACACGTCACGGACCTCGGCGTTGCCGAGGCGGGTCTCGACGGCGGCGAGCATGGCGGCGTGTCCGGCGGTGAGGTCGCCGTCGGCGGCGACCGCTTGCAGCCACGCGTCGAGCGCGTGGCGGGACAGTTCCGGTTCGTAGAGCATGCGGCGGGCGCCGCCCGCGATGGCTTCGAGGATGTGGGCCTCGTCGAGGGTGGCCCGGTCGCGCAGCAGCAGGTCGCGGGCGCGGGCGGCCAGGACCCGCAGCCCGGGCGGGCCGGCGGCCTGCCGGGCCACCGCCACTGCGGCGTCGGCCCGCCGGCGCAGCCGGTCCCAGGCCGTGACGGCGGCGGCGCGGTGCGCGGCGAAGCCCCGGGCGCCTTTGAGCCCGGCGAGCAGCGCAGGGATGGGGTCTGGTGGGTCGAACGGGGTCTGCCGCGACCAGCGGGCCACGTCCAGCCACCCCATCGCGGGGGCGAGGCGTTCGAACTCGGCGACCCACTGCGCGGCGGCGACGATCAGGCCCGCCGTGATGTGCAGCGCCCCGGCCGGGCCGGGTACCCGCAGCTGGTGCGCGCAGGAACTGCACAGGTCGTGCTCGCCGAGCACGCTGACCTGCTGCACGGGCAGGCCGACCGGGCGGTAACCGAACACCCGGGTCACGTGGGTGCACCGGTGGGTGTCGGTACCGGGGGCGTGCCACTTGCCCTTCGGGCTGACGCGCACCAGGTCGAGGTGCATCGCGGCGAACGGCTCGGCCGGTAGCCCGGCGGCGGTCACGGTCGCCTCGGTCAGCTGGGGCAGGACCGGCGGGCGGAACGCCGGCGCGATCCGCGCCGACCCGGTCGTGGTCACGGCCATCGGGTCACCATAGCCCGCGATCAGCGACGCGCGGCGCACCGGCCACAGCGCGGACGGGTACGCCGGGCGCTGTCGACCGATCGCGCATCCCGCGTCCGGCCCTCGCGGCTCAAACCGTCCTCACCGCGATGCGCACTTTGCCGTCCTGGACCGTGTATCCGCCCCGTGCCCGGGATGGGCGTACGGACCGAGGTCATCCAACGCTGGGGCGCTCAGGCAGGTACCGCGGCGCTGCGATACCTGCCGGAGCCGGATGGTTTAAACGGCGGCGGTGGCCAGTTGCTGGTCAGCGGCGGCGGGTACGAGCGTGACGTGATGGCGTGCCGTGTCGAGGTTGCCGCGCGCCTCGACGAGTGCGACCTCGGCGGCGGCGACCCGTGCGCCCGCCGGGGCCAGAAGTCCCCGACGTAGGGCGCGACGTGGTGGGCGAGTTCGGCCAGCGCCGCGGTGGTGTCCACGAGAGCCGCCACCGCGAGGTCGGGCGGGTAGAACCCGCTGACGGCGACGATGCGACAGGTCTGACGGGCAACGTCTCGCAGGTGCCGCAACGCGGCGGGGACCACCTCGGCATCGTCAGGATCCGAGACGGCCGGACCGTTCAGCAGATGGCGACATCGTCCGGCTCCGCCATCGCCGTCTACCCTCATGTGACATCCGCCATTATCTGGACGGCCGTCGACCCAGCGTCGTTCCTGACTCGTCGACGAAGCGATCAAGGTACGGCTCCGTGCCGAGGTTCCGGAACAGCGGGCGCAACAACTGGTCGACGACAACGGGCGCGTCGTGCGGTAGCCGACGTGCGGAGACTCTGACGGTGTGACGGTAGTGATCATCGTCGTACGGTGCGAGGTTGAGCGAACTCGAGTTGGCAAGGTTGGCCGATATTTTGCCAGCCATACGGTCGAGGTGGATGCCAAACAGCCAGTTACCGGCGTACCCGGCCTCGCGTGAGAGGGCGTCAATGAATCGCACTAGATCCAGGGTGAGGAAGAACAGGGCGTTCTCGTACACGACGGACCCGCTCGCAACAGGCCGCACCGGCCAGCCCGCTGCGGCGGCTTGCTCGGCCGAGGGATCCAGACCGTTGTCCAGGTTACCGGCGGCGAGGTAGATGTAGCGGACCGAGCCGTCATCGTCGACGCCCAACATGCCGCCGATTCCCTCCGTTGGGTTACCAGACCAGGTGCGTATCCAGCTGCCGCGCACACGCTGGCTTCGTGCACCGTCCATCATTCCCGCCATAGCATGGGCGGGACGGTCGCGTCCGACATCGGCTCGGCGCAACTCGTTGGTGACCTCGGTGGTGCGCTGCATCAGCGCAATCCGGGCCTGGCGATCGCGGCTGTACTTGACGAACATGTCCGGCCAGCCTTGTGACGGCACGGCCGGGAGGTAGAGGTGCGGCACCCGGCGATTCGCGGACGCGATCGGATCCGCCCGTACCGTCAAATCAAGCTGGCGGGCCAGCAGCTCGATCACCCGGCCACGCAGCCGAATCAACCGCTCGACATCATTGTCAGCCATCTTGACCTTGGCGGTCTCCGATCGCCCGTAGTAGACACCATCCACGCTGTGCGGCGCGTCTGACGACTCGTCGATCTCGATGACCAGGAAGCCGTGCGGCGCGCCAGGCTGGCTGCTCGGATCAATGAGCAGGTGCGGTGTGACATGCAACGGTGGTGTGACCAAGTCCCGGGCGATCTGATCGATCGTCTCGGCGATGCCCACGGGAAGGTCGATCGGGTATGCGCTGAACGTGTGGTTGGTCTTGTCCTCGGCCACCCCGTAGATGAGGTAGCCGCCCCTGACCGCCATACTCGCCATGTCCCGGGCGGCTTCCAGATGAGCCTTACGCCGCTCGCCGCCGCTGAGCGTCCCGGAGGACTGCGGGTTGGGGTACAGCTGGCGTTTGTAGTCGATCCAATGCCCGCTCATCAGGCAGGGTCGCGGCGGTCAGTGCAGCGTCAAGCGCACCGTAGTCGAGCGGTACGACCCGCTGTGTCACAGACATGGTCGTCAGCATGACGCTTCGTCACCTCGATCGCGAATGCGTTGCCGGCGCGGCCCGAGCTTGAATTGGGCATCGGCTGACTCAGGCGATGCCAGTCGACGGGTCTGGCTGGGGTTGCGTGCGGCATTGGATGGGCCATGCGTGTGGCCGGACAGAAACCTGTACAGCCACTCCGGTGGGCGGCGGCGGGCCGCAGTGCGGACATTGATCGCTGGAACGTATCGGCGGGGCGCTGGTACCGCCCGGCTGGTGCGGCTGCGGGCGTGCGGTCGGTCATACGGGGAGCAGGGCCGCGATGACGGCGCCGGCGGCGAGGAACGGCCCGAACGGCAGCTCACCGCGGCCGTCACCGTCGCGGCGGTTCCGCCGCCACTGGCCGATGGCGAACGGCAGGCCGAGCAGGTACGGCAGGACGGCGGCGAGCAGGGCGGTGTCCCAGCCGGTGGCGGCGGTGAGGCCACCGATCAGCGCGGCGAGTCGTACATCGCCCATGCCGATCCCGGTGGGGGTGAGCAGGGCGACGGTGAGGTAGCCGCCGCCGAACAGGGCCGCGCCGGCGAGCCCGGCCAGCAGCGTCCACGGCTGCCCGGCGGCGACGGCTGCCGCCGTCTGCAGGGCGGCGATGATCGCGGCGGTGCCGGTGATGACGGGTGTGGGCAGCCGCCGCACGGCCAGATCGGTCAACGTGAGCAGGATTCCGGCCTGCAGGAACACGAGCCATGCCGCCGTGGTCAACACCGCTGGGGCCGAGGCGGCGGGCAGGTGCCGGCACAGCGCTGCGGCGCCCAGACCGCCGACGGCACCGCAGAGCCATCGGCGCATGCCGCGCCGGGCGGCAGGCGGTGCGCCGGGCCGCACCAGCCGGTCCGCGACCGCCGGAAGGTGCGCGGCGGTGACCGCGCTCAGCACGACGACCCCGGCCAGGACGGTGCTCACTGGCGGGCCGGCGCTGGGCTGGCGGCGCTGGCCGCGGGATGGGGCTGGATGCGCGGCTGGGCGAGGCCACCGATGGTGGCCTCGCCCAGCGGAAGCTGGTGGTCTCTGGTGTGAGTGACCGCGGTGCGGTCAGAGCACGCTCCAGGACCCGGCTCGGGGAACTGCCGCACGGCGTTGCCGCATGGGCAAGAGGCGAGTGACGGAAACAGCTGGACGTCCCGGACCGCCCTACCGGAGGTTGCCCTCCATTCGGGTATGGACCCGACCGTAGCTTCGTGCCGCACCGTGGGGCAAGTTGTTGGCGCACCGGCCATGCGGCGTGCGCCCATACCGCGCACTGGCTCGGGCGGCGCCGTCCCGGCAGGGCCCGGACGCATCCGCCGGGAGCACAGGGTGCTGCCGGCGTCGAGTGTGGTCCGCGGGCCGGTACCGGTCATTGGCTGATGTCGTCGCTGGGCGGCCAGTACCGGCGAACGGTGCGTTCGGAGCGCCCGATCCGGGCGGCGATGTCGCGGGGATGCGGGTCGGGCAACCGGTGGTACCAGTACGCGACCGCGGCGACGGTTTCCTGCGGCACGGTGTCCTCGTCTCCCTCCCCGTCTGCGTCTGCGCCGTTGGTGTCGGTGTCCTCGTCCTGTTCGTCGTGGCCTTCCTTGCGGGTGTCTTGAGCGGTGTGGTGCTCGGCTCCGGGACGTGGACCGTCGACGGGTGAGGCGTCGCCATCGAGACGGGTGGGGCCGGTGCTCGGTTCGGGTCGCTCCTCGCCGGGTTGGCGCGCTGGGCCTGCGGGGACCGGCGTCCAGTGGGATGCCGCGACCACGGCTGCGGTGGTTGCGGGTACCGCGGGGTCGTTGAGCGGGACGTCGGCCGCGGCGGCCGAGCCGTTGGTGTCGGGTCGACCGGTGGTGGGTGGGTGGTTGTCGTGGTCCACCGTAGGCGCAGCCGGCGGCGTCGTTGGCGTCGCCGACGGCGCCTGAACCGCTGCGGACGGCCGCTTGTCGTCGTCGGATGCCGGTTCGGTGTGCTCGACGCGAGCGGAAGCGGTGACAGCTGCCCGGGTGCGGGCCGGTGTCCGGTCGGGGCTGTCGGTGGTAGGGCCGGTGTGTGGTGCTGGTGGCGGCGCGCTGGTGGTGTGGGTGGCGGGGGTGTGCTGGTCTGCGCGGTGGGGTGTCGGGGCGGTCAGCCGGGCGGGGGTGAGGTCGTGGGCGATGAGGGCGGTGAGGCCGTCGTAGTCGGCGCCGTCGGCGAGGCGGTCGGCGATGATGTCGAGGTCGAAGACGGCGACGGCGATGTCGGCCGTTGTCGGGTCGACGGCGGCGCGGATCTTGCGGTGCAGGACAGTGGCGATCGCCGCTTGACGGCGTTCGGTGCGGATCTCGGTGCGGGCGGCGGCGAGCGACGCGTACAGGCCGAGGTCCGGGTCGGCCTTGGCGAGGGACCTGGCGCGGCGGGTCAGCCACGGGTGCCGGAGCCAGTGCCCGACGACCTCGTAGGCGGGGGTGGTCGGGGGCAGGTCGCCGAGCGCGCGGAGCCGGTCGCGGCGGGAGTTCTCCGCGTGGGTGAGCCACACCAGGTAGCCGAGCGCGGACATCCCGGCGAAGAACCCGCCGAGGAGATGATCCTGGTGGGCGAGCCAGTTGAACGCGACGGCGCCGGCGGCGATCGCGGCGGACAGGATGCGGGAGCCGATGGCGTGTTCGCCGAGTCGGCGGCGCACGTCGGCGTTGGCGAGGACGACGACGCCGCCGAGTTCGAGGGCGCCGACGGCGGGGATCGCCCATAGCAGCGGGATGTGCAGGGCGGTGACGGCGCCGCTGACCTGACCGGCGAGCGCGACGAGGAGCACGACGAGGTAGAAGCCGCGCCGCAGGTACCCGGCGTGGCGGACCGCCTGCTCCAGCTCGGCGTCGACCGTCACCACGGCGGACCGCTTCGCCGCTGGGGGCGCGGATTGCATGGTGGACCCGGCACTGGATGGGGATGTTCCTGGCGCGTGCCGTGCGGTGCCGTTCGGGGCGGGCGGCAGCGGCCCGGCCAGGGTGGCGGCGCCGTTGACGGCCCGGGGGCGGGTGTCGGCGAGGTGGGCACTCATCAGGCGGCGGCGTCCTCGTCGGGGCGGGCGTCTGGGCGGGCGACGGGGCGGGGCCCGGTGCGCCGCAGCGGGGTCTGCAACCGGGCGACGAGCTGATCGGCCAGGGCGGTGGTCTCCTCGGCGGGTTCGGCGTCGATCTCGGCGAGGCGGCGGATCAGGGTGCGGCGCAGCGCGCGAATGGCGTCGACGTCGCCGAGCGCGGCGTGGGCGCGGAACCCGGCCAGGTACAGCGCCTCGGTGTACGGGTTGTGCTCCAGCGCAGCGGCGAGGATCGGCAGGACCTCGGCGGGGGTGTCGGTGAGCGCGTCGGCCAGGGCTAGGACGGCGTCGAGGACCTGCTGGCGGACGGCCTCCCGATACGGCTCGACCCACTCGTAGTCGGCGCTGGCGGCGAGGTCGCCGCGGTACTGATCGACCGCCCGCCGCCAGGCGGCGATCCGCACTGCCGGGTCGGTGGCCTGTTCGGCGTCGCGCAGTGCCTGCTGCATGCGCCACAGGTCGATGTCGAGGACGTCGCGGTTGAGCTGGTACCGGTCGCCGCTGCGGCGCACGTACTCGGTCGGGGCGCCGGTGCGGCGTAGCACGTCGCGCAGCGCCGACACGTAGGTGTGCAGCCGGTGGGGTGCCCGCTTGGCGGGTGCCTCGGGCAGCAGGTCGTCGGTGATCGGCTCGTAGTGCACCGGTCCGTCGTGCACGGCGAGGTAGACCAGGAGCTCGACCGATTTGGCGCGGGCGGCGCCCTTGCTCATGTCCATGTCGAGGATCTGCGGCGGGCCGAGGACCAGGACCTGCACCACCGGATCCCGTGCAGGCTCCGCCTCGCCGCTGTCGGGTGCCGGGTCGGGATCCGCTTCGCCGGGTTCACCGCTCGCAGCGGGACCTGTCGGCGCTGCGTCCGCCGGCTCGGCGTCGGCCGGGGCCGGCAGGTGCGGGTCGGTGTCCGGTGCGGGCGCGTGCTGTGGGCCATCGGGTGACTGCGGCGGCTCCACCAGGTCGTTGGCCGGATCGGCGGCGGGATCGGCGGTGGGGCGCATTGCCGCCGGCCCGGTCTCGAGGGCCGGGATGTCGGCCGGTCCGCGCCCGGCAGCACCGGTGCCGGTGTATGTGTCGGCGTCGGCGGGGCGGTGCTCGACGACCAGGATTGCGGCGGGTGCTGTCTCCTGCTGGGTGGCGTCGCCGGTCGGGGCGGGTTCGGGCCGCATCGGGGTGGGGGCTGGAGGTTCGGACGGGGCTGGGGATGGCGCGTGACCGGTGTGGGATTCGGCGAGCAGCGCGACAAGGTCGGCGGTTTCGGCCGGGGTGAGCACGGCGAGGCGGCCGACGTCGGCGGGGTGTCCGCCGTGGCGGGCCTGTTCACCGGCGGCGGGGCTGGTCGTGCCGTCGGCGGCGACGACGACGGTGTCGCCGTCGGGCCACGCGCCGAGCACGACGGCGTGGATGTCGAGGCGCTGGCCTTGTGCGAGCAGCGCCGCGACGCGGGCCCGTTCGTGCCCGGCCGCGGCGTCGGCGATGAGCAGGATCGGCTCGACCGGCTCCTCGAGGGGATCGGCGGTGCGGAGTTGGGTGATGCTGTCGACCTCGTGCCGGTAGACCAGCCGGGTGCGGTGCAGGGTCTGTGCCTCGAGCAGTTCCAGGGCCTCGTCGAGGCCGCCGGTGATCGTCAGCCGCGGTGTGTCGGGCAGGCCGACGGCTGCGGCGCCGAGCAGCGTCGCCGCCGTCGCGGAGGGCATCACCACGTGGGTGCGCGCCTGCGGGTCCTCGGCGCCGGCGGCGAGGGCGGCTGCCAGGAACCCGCGCGCCGCGTCCTCGGCGCGGGGTCCGGTCAGGCCGAGACCCGCGGGCGGCCACACCGCGATGATCGGGTTCGTCAGCGCCGGGACGACCGGCGGCGGCTCGTGTGCCGGTCCGTCTTCGTCACCGTCGTCCTCGCCGTCCTGCTCACCGGCACCGTCCTCCTCGTCGTCATCGACCCACCCGACGTCAGCGTCGCCAGCGTCGTCCTCGTCGTCAGCGTCGATGTCCGCGTAGGCGTCGATGTGACGGTCGTCGGAAGACAGGTTGTCGGGGTCGTCGGCGTCGAGGTCGATGAGCGGGCCGGGGTCGTTGTCGCGGTCCGGGACCGGTCGCCGGAGACCGTGGCGCAGGCGGGAGATCATCGGCGGCATCGGGGCGAGGTCGGGGTCGTCGAGGCGCAGCTGCGGGGACGGCGGCCTGGGGGTGTAGCGGCGGCGGCGGTGTGCCCAGACGAGCGCGACCGCGGCGATGACGGCCAGGGCGAGTCCGAGATCGACCCAGCTGCCGGACAGCAGCGACACCCCGCCGTGCTCGGTCGCCGAGCCCGGCTCGCTGTCCGTGTCGCCGGTGGCGGGGTCCAGCGCCGGTTGGGACGAGCCCGGACCCGCACTGCTCGACGCGTCACCGGTGGCTGTACCGACCGGCGGAGCCACGACGCCGTCGTCCGGCACGCTCGACGACGGCGCGGCAGTGGACGGCGCGACAGTGGACGGCGCCGTGGTGGACGGCGCGGCGCTCTGGCCGGGGTTCTGGGATTGGCTCGGGTCTTCGCTGTTACCGGGATCGGTTTGGGCGGGCGGACCGGCGGGTTGGGCGCCTGCCGGTGGGGTGGCGTCGGCGGGCAGGATGAGCACCCAGGTCGGTTCGATGTGATCGCCGCCGTGCATGCGGCCGGTCGAGTCATATCGGTCGGCGTTGAGCTGGTAGATCTCGGTCCAGCGGTGCGGATCGCCGAGCCACGTCTCGGCGATCTCCCAGAGGGTGTCGCCGCGTTGCACCGTGACGGTGTACTGCTGGCCGCCGCTGCTGATGGTGAGCGGGCCGGTATGCGCGACGGCGGCGAAGCGGGGCAGATCTGTGGACGGCGGTGCGGTGACCGTCCCGGTGTCCGTCACCGTGTTCACCGTGGCTGCCGGGTGTGCTGTGCTCGCTGTGGTGGTGACGGTGAGCCAGGGCAGGTCGGTGGCGGGGGCGCCGACGGCGGTAAGCGCGGCCGGCGCGGCGGCTGTAGTGGCTTGGCTGACAGCTGGGGCGGGGGTGGCGATGACCGCGACGGACGCTGCGGCGGGGGCGGCGGAGAGTCCGGCGATGAGCAGCGCGGCGAGGGCCTGCATCGGGGAGATGACCCGGATGGTGCGGGCGGGTCGGCCGCGGCGGGCGGCGATGAGTTCGCCGAGGAGGCTGTAGCAGAACGCGGCCCAGACCAGCCACAAGGCGATGGTGAGCAGACCGACGACGGCGGTGTCCGGGAACCCGCCGGTGAGGATCGCGGACCAGCCGACCCAGTCGGTGGGCACGGTCCGCGGTAGCGGCCAGCCGACGAGGGCGACCAGGGCGGTCGGCAGCCCGCCGAGCAGCGCGAGGAGGGTCAGCGCGCTGGTTGCGCGGACGATGGTCCGGCCGAGGCGGTGCATGAGCATCACGGTCGCTCCAAGTCAGGCCGGTGGCCCGGTGGTGGGGGTGGCCTGCGCGGTCGAGGTGACGGTGACGGTGTCGAACCCGAACGCGGTGAGCATCGGGGTGGCCTGCCGGCTGGTCGCGGTCACGCTGATCCGGGCGACGGTGACCTCGACGGTGCCGGTCGCGCCGGCCGCGGCGAGGAACTGTTTCGCGGCCTGCGCGGCCTTGACCGGGTCGAGGCGGAGCTCGCCGGTGGCGCGGTAGGTGGCGGTGTCGATCTGCTGGGCGCCGGCGCGGGCGGCGGACTGGGCCAGGTCGTATCCGGTGCTGCGGGCCGCGAACAACGCACCGCCGCCGAGGAGCGCGGCAACGAAGAGGACCACGACCATGCCGATGAACAGCATGGTCACGCTGATCGCTCCGGCGTCGTCAGGCAGCCTGGCCGCAGATCGTGATGCCGGCGGACGCAGCCGTACGGCTGCGGCGGTGAGCGCCCGGCGGTCGCTCAGCGGGGCACGACCCGGCGGGCACGAGCGGCGGTGACGTGGTCGCGCCTGACGCCGCAGCCGGCCGTAAGCGCGTAGCAGGTCCCGCACATATCGGTGCGGGCGAGCGGGGCCGCCGGAGCGGCCGGGGCGGTCCGGACAGGTCGTCGAGGTGTCGGTGTCGTGCGGTGCGGTCCTCATCGCAGCACCGCGACCGCGACGAGGACCATGCCGGTGAGCAGCGCGGCCACGATCAGGAGACTGATCACCACTGCCGATGGCGGTAGGTCCGGATGTGCGTTGGCGAGAGCGTTGGTGAGGTCGAAGTAGGCGCGCTGCTCCTCGACCGGCAGGGACAGGAAGTCGCGGGCGCCTTCACCGAGCGCCGGATCGTCGACGTCCGCGGCGAACAGGGCGACGAACTCCGCGAACGCTGCAGCGTCATCGTCGGCTGGTTCGTCGCCGGTGGGGCCGGTGCCAGTCGGCTGAGGGTGGGTGTTCATCGGGTCCTCCGTTCGCGGGGAGCGGTGGCAGGTCGGCCACCGGTGACGTTGCCGGGGCTGGTTCGCGGGTGCCGCTGGCTGGTGGGCGAGGGTGCGCGGGCGTGGTCCTGGCTGTGACCAGGCGGGCGGGTCGCCGCCTGCCCGTCGCGGCGTCGTCATCGACAGGCCGTCTGCACTGATCGGCGTCGCCATGCTCGGCATCCCGACGGGTGCCGTACCTGAAGGCCCTCGCTGTGCTCACCACGGCGCACCCGCTCGCGGGTTCGGGCCGGCGGGTGTCTGCAGGGTCTGGGGGGTCTGCGGGTTCCTGGCGGCGGCTGCATCGCTGCGGTAGCGGTCGAGCGGGCTGGTGGAGGTGGCGGTCACGGTCAGCTGGCCGGGTAGGCCGACGCCGGTGAGACGTTGGGTGCTGACGGTGCAGCCGATGGTGACGGTGAACTGGCCGCCGCGGTGGAACTGGCTGGTGTCGGCGGTGATGGTCACGGCGGTGCAGTGCCCGGCGAGGTTGACGGTGGCGGCGTCGCGGGCGGCGGCGGTCGCGGCGGACGGGTTGCGGGCGATGGAGCCGGCGCGGGCGGCGGCGGTGGCGGCGGCGTGTACGTCGAGGTTGGAGCGGGAGACGTTGATCGCGCCGATGACGAGGAACAGCAGCAGCACGACCAGCGGCACGGACAGGGCGAGTTCGACGGAGATCGACCCCCGGTCGTCGGTGGCCTGCGGGCGCCGGCCGCGGGCGGCGGCCGGCGCGGTCGTCCCCGCGGTCGACGTCAGGAGTGCGCCCGCGGTCGGGATCAGGGTCGGGGCCTGTGTGCTGCTCACGTGGTGTACCGCTCGGTGGGCAGTTGCACGATGACGACGATCGGGACGGGCATGCCTCGGGCGTGTCCGGTGATCCGTACGGTGGTGGTCTGGGCGGTGCGGGTGACGGTGACGGTGCGGTCGGCGATGAGGTCGCCGCCGAGGCCGGTGAGGAGGTCTTCGGCGTCGGTCTGGCCTGCTGCGGCGGTGCCGCCGACCACGCGGGTGGTCTGGGCCGCGTGGTCGGCGGCGGCGTGCGCGGCGAGGTATCCCATGCCCCAGAAGAACACCTGCGTGAGGACGACCACGATGAACACCAGCAGCGGCACGGCGAGGGCGAACTCGACGGTGACCGCGCCGCGGTCGTCGTGGCGTCGGTTCGTCCGGCGTCGTGGCCGCGGGCTGGTGCCCGGGCCGTCCGGACGGGCCGGGCGGCCTGGGCGGTCCAGGTGGTCGGGGCGGGTGCGGATGGGCATGGGATGGTTTCTCACCCGAAGAACCAGTTGGCGACGATGGCGTCGATGCCTTCTTGGTAGGCGAGGAACAGGCCCATGATGACGGCGGCGGCCAGGCCGATGCCGATGGCGTACTCGGTGGCGTGGCTGCCCCGATCTGGATTGGCCCGCAGCTCCGCAATGCGGTCTCGCACAGCGGTGGCAGTCAGGCCGGGTCGGATGGTGCGTGCTGACATGTGCGTGGCTCCTTGCTCGGTGGACGTGGCGTCCGGGAACGTCGGCCCGATCGACGGGCCGTCCGGATGGTTGTGGACGAGGCTGTGGATGACGCTGTGGACAGTGCTCGATGTGCCTGGTGAAGGCTGTGGACAGACTGTCTCGCTGCCGTCGTTCACAGCAGTCGGATCAGTTGAACGCCGATGAAGATCTCGAAGACCACACCGATGGCGATCATGACCATCAAGGTGCGCTCTACGCCCATGTTGTGCTGCCCTTCGGCGTCGGGTGCGGACTGTGGTGAGTTGTGGGGACTTTCGGTTACTGGCCTCCGATCACCGCGACCGCGGGGTAGATGAGGAAGAGCAGGAAGACGAACGTCAGTGCCATGAGCGGGATGCTCATGCGTTCGGTCGCGGACTCGGCGTGGGCTTCCAGTTCGGCGGTGAGCCGTTCGGTGAGCGCTTCGCCGCGTTGCAGGAGGGCGTCGCGGATGCGGGTGCCTTCCCCGGCGGCGAGGTGCAGGGTCCCGGCGAGTTGTTCGAGCTGGATGACGCCGGTCGTCTCGCCAAGTTCACGTAGCGGCTCCCACAGGGGCCGCCGCTCGATGCGGGCGGTGGTGAGGGCGTCACGGATACGGCGGGCGGCCCATCCTTCGGCGATGCTGGACGCATCGGTGAGGGCCTGCTCGATGCCGGCGCCGGCGGCGAGGGCGGGCGGCACGACGTCCAGGAGGGCGGCGAGGGTGTGCCGCATCAGCAGCCGCCGCTGCTCCGCCTCCTCCCGGATCGACAGTTCGGACACGGCGAACGCGCCGGCACTGAGCAACAGGCCGAGCCACAGCGGGATGGTGAACCCGATGTGGGCGCCGAGGGCGTTGAGCGCGGCGACGGTCGCCGGTGGGGCGAGCAGCCCGAGTGCGGCGAGGCCGACCTGCCCGGCCAGGTAGGTGGTCGGGTCCCGCTCGAGGATGGCGAGGTCCTTACGGGCTTGCGGGCGGGGCAGCCCGAGCTGGGCCAGCGGCGCGGCCACGCCGTGCAGCAGCCTGGCGCGGCCGATCGGCGGGGCCGGTGGCGGCTGTCGCAGCGTCGCGATCGCGGTGGCCAGGGACGGCCGGCCCGGGATCAGCGCCCAGACGAGTACCGCGAGGCCGAGACCGGTCCCGGCGCCGGCGAGGACGAGTCCGTTCACGGTGTCACCTCCGGTGCGGTGCCGGTCAGGATGCGGGGCAGGTCCGGGATGCGGCCGGTGCGCACCATCCACGCGAGGGCGGCGGCGAACAGCATGCCGAGCACGGCCAGGGCGAGCTGCCCGGCGGCGGTGCCGTAGGGGGCGAGGAACGCCGACGCGAAGATCATGAGTAGGACGACGGTGATCAGGACGACGGC